>JAFURN010000050.1 GCA_017480865.1 Ruminococcus sp.
CGTACAAAGTTCGTAAAATCGGTGAAATTGTAGGGGACAGCGCCTACATTTTCACGTGATCAGGACGATTTGTAGGGGCGACCATTGGTCGCCCGCATCAATCGCATATGGTTTCAATGGTGCGACAAACTACAATTTACCCCAGCCTTTCAAACAGAACCAAAACTTCTATACCCAAAAGGGACTGCCGCTTTCGCAACAGTCCCTCTCACCTATCTGCTTTTATTCTGCATCAACTGCACAGGATGCAATTACATCTGCCATCAGATGCGGCGGCAACGGCTCGTAACGAACCGGCTCCAGCGCAAACTCGCCTCTGCCTTGTGTCATCTGACGAAGCAGCAGCGCAAAATCACTCATCTCACGCATCGGAACCTCTGCCATGATGTCAGTCATACCCTTGTACTTCTCAGACGGATTCATGCCCAGTACACGGCCTCTGCGCTTGTTCAGTTCACCCATCATATCACCAGTGTTCTCATCCGGAACGGAAACCTCCAGTGTGCCGATCGGCTCCAGCAAGGTCGGTTCTGCCTGACGCATACCTTCCTTATATGCCAGAGACGCTGCTGTCTTAAAGGACATCTCAGAAGAGTCTACCGGATGATAGGAACCATCTACCAGAATCGCCTTGACGCCAACTACCGGGAATCCTGCCAGAACACCCTTCTTGACAGAATCCTGAAGTCCCTTTTCAACTGCCGGGAAGAAATTCTTCGGTACAGCACCGCCGAATACCTTCTCCTCAAATACCAGCGTATCGGACAGGCACGGTTCGAATTCGATCCATACATCACCGAACTGACCATGACCGCCGGACTGCTTCTTATATCTGCCCTGAACCTTAACCTTCTTGCGGATGGTTTCACGATATGCAACCTTCGGTACATTCAGCACGATATCCACACCAAAATCTGCCTTCAGCTGAGATGCAACTGCCAGCAGGTGCTGTTCACCCAGACCGCTGAGGATCTGCTCTCTGGTGTTCGGATCCTGTACATATGTAAGCGTCATATCGCTTTCCAGCATACGCTGCATTGCGTTTGCGATCTTTGCTTCATCGCCTCTTGCACCCGGTGCCACTGCCATGCGATAACTCGGCTTCGGATATTCAGGCGCCTCCAGTGCAGCCACTCTTGCGGAAGCACAAAGTGTATCGCCCGTGCTTACATTCATCTTTGTAACCGCTACAATATCGCCCTTTACAGCAACCGGAACTTCCTTCTGCTTCTTGCCGCACAGGCACAAAAGCTTACCAATCTTTTCAGCACTGCCTGTCTTTGCATTTACCAGTTCATCGCCGCTCTTGATGCTGCCAGCCAGAACCTTCATATAGGACATCTTACCTACAAACGGGTCAGCAGCTGTCTTGAATACATAAACCATTGCCGGATCATCTGCGGTGCAGGAAACTTCTTCTGCATCTGCGGTCAGGATGGTTTCGTCAGCTTCCGGAACCAGCAGGTCCATTTCCTTCATAAGCAGTTCGATTGCGCCCAGCGTCTGAGCGGATGCGCAGACAACAGGAGTGATCACACCAGAGCATACGCCCTTGTGAATGCCGTCTACACGTTCCTTCTGAGTGAAAGGCTCACCAGAGAAGAACTTCTCGAACAGTTCCTCATCGGTTTCTGCAACCGCTTCGGAGAACGCCTCAATCAGACCGTCAATACGATAACTCATCTTTTCGGAAACCTCAGCAGTGGGCATATCGGTTTCAATTGCCTTGCCGTTTTCATCAAAACGGTATGCCTTCATTTCAATCAGGTTGACATAAGAAACAACCTTACGATCTGCGATGACCGGTACAATAACCGGGCATACGGTAGAACCGAATTCAGACTTCAGTTCTGTCAGAACGTTGTAGAAGTTTGCATTCTCGTCATCCAGCTTGGTAACAACAAACATACGGGGCTTCTGAAGCTTTACTGCCTGATCGTATGCCTTATGTGTGCCGACACGTACACCGGACTTACCGGAAACCGTGATCATTACGCAGTCAGATGCAAAAATACCGGAAACCATTTCACCGGCAAAGTCCAGCATACCGGGGGTGTCGATCAGGTTGACATCCAGATTCTCCAGACTCATGGTTGCAACAGATGTATATACAGAAGACTTTCTCTTCATTTCCTCAGCTGTGTAGTCCGATACGGTGTTCTCCTCCGCAATCTTACCCATACGCTCCGTTGTGCCGCTGCGGTACAGCAGTGCTTCACACAATGTTGTCTTACCGGAACCGGCATGACCTGCTAATGCAATATTCTTCTTGGTGGTTGATTTGCTCATGGTAATCGCTCCTATTCAGTAGATTCATTGTTGAGTTAAAGTATACAATTCATTTCAACTGTATATTTTTAATTATATATCATATCAC
>JAFURN010000051.1 GCA_017480865.1 Ruminococcus sp.
ACACCGAATACATTGCCCTTGTAGGACAGAACCTTAACTTCCATGTTTTCCTTAACGAATGCGAAAGCCGGACCCAGCTTGGACTTGTCGATCGGAATCTGCTCGTAGCTTTCCATATCCATGAAGTAATACAGATCATCTTCGCTGTACAGATACTGCATGTCCTTTCTTTCAATGAAAGCAGTCGGATACTTATCAGTGGGGTTGAAGGAACGTTCAACCACTGCACCTGTGATCACGTTCTTATACTTTGTGCGGACAAAAGCTGCGCCCTTACCCGGCTTTACGTGCTGAAATTCAATAACCTGAACAACGTTGCCATCCATTTCGAATGTAACGCCGTTTCTGAAATCACCTGCTGAAATCATAATTCTTAAACCTCCGTTTATTGCCGTATTTCAATCTGCCAAGGGACTTTCTCCTTTTTCACGGCACACTAAAACACATAATATATTCCTATTATACTACAAAAAAATCAATTTGGCAATACCTATTGCAGAAAAATTTACGCATTCTCACAAAATAATCAGTTCTTTCGGTGCTTTCGTCAGATTTTCACAGCCCATTTCCGTAACTGCTGCAAAATCCTCGATCCGGACGCCGAATTTACCGGGAAGATAGATGCCCGGCTCTATGGTGATCACATTTCCCGGACGAAGCACCGCACCGCCTGTGGGAGAAGCGTTCGGATATTCATGGATCTCCAGTCCTACACCGTGTCCCAGTGAATGTCCGAAGTGAGCACCATAGCCTGCTTCTGCGATATGTGTCCGTGCAACTGCGTCAAGCTGCTGACCGGTTATACCTGCACAAACCGCATCCAGACTCTTCATCTGTGCTTCCAGAACCACGCGGTACACCTTTTCCATCTCCTCAGAAGGCTGTCCTACTGCGACCGTACGTGTCATATCGCTGTGATAGCCGTCTACAACAGCACCGTAGTCCATAAGCACAAAGTCGCCCTTTTCCACCTTTTTCTCAGAGGGTACACCATGGGGCATGGATGTGCTGGCACCCGTCAGCGCAATGGTCGGAAAAGAGAGATCCTCTGCACCCAGACGAATCATGGCAAAGTCAAGTTCCATCTGGATCTCACGCTCTGTCACGCCGGGACGGATAAAGGTAAGGATCCGGGAAAACGCCTCTTCTGCAAGCTGCTGTGCGCTGCGGATCTTTTCCAGTTCCTGCGGTTCCTTTACCATACGGCAGGCATAGACTGCCTTGCTGAGCGCACCGGAATCCTCCAGTTCTGTACAGTCCCCAAGCTTTTCCCGAAGCTGGGCAAACTGACTGAGGGTCATTTCCATAGCTTCTACTGCCGTACATTTTGCGCCATGCTTCAGAAGCAGTTCCTTCAGCTGGGCATAGAGATTGTCCTGCTGAAGCACCTCACAGCCCTTTACCGTCTTCTGCGCCTTTTCAATATACCGGAAATCAATGATCAGATACGCTGCATCCCGGAAGCATACCAGTGTTCCCGCGGTGGAACGCATTCCTGTAAAATAACGCCGGTTGATGTCGGACATAATCAGGGCACAGTCGACCTCATGAGGCAGTTTTCCCATGAGCCTCTCAATTCGTTGATTCATGTTTCAATACTCCTTACATTTCTGCCATTGCATGCAGTGCAAGAAAATAGCTGTTGATGCCGAATCCTACAATAGAACCTGCACAGACAGGACTGATGACCGAATGAGAACGGAAGCCCTCCCGTGCATGGATGTTGCTGATATGCACCTCAATTACCGGAATGCGGATATCATGAATGGCATCATGAATGGCATAGCTGTAGTGTGTGTAAGCACCCGCGTTGATAATCACACCGTCAAAATTTTTTCTCGCCTCGTGGAGCCGGTCAATGATCGCCCCTTCATGGTTCGACTGGAAAATCTCGCATTCCAGTCCCAGACCTTCTGCACGCTCCTGAATCATCTCATTCAGCTTTGCAAAAGTCGTACTGCCGTATACACCCGGCTCACGTTCGCCCAGCAGATTCAAATTCGGTCCGTGAATTACAAGTATTTTTTTCATGATAAGCTTCCTTTCTCATCGTCAGCCGGCTCTGTGATCCGTTTCGGCAGGAAGGGAATCTCCATCCGCCGTTTGAAACGGAAAAAACGTGTCGTTTCATGTTCAATCGGAAATACAAACACGCATTTGAGCCGCTTTAAATTTGCTCCCAGAACATCCGTAAAGATCTGATCGCCCACAACAGCAAGCGCATCCCAGGGAAGCTGCATCTTTTCTTTCGCTTCCCGGAACCCCTTGGACAAGGGCTTCTTTCCCTCGCTGACAAAATCCAGTCCCAGTGCATCTGCAAAGGGCTTTACTCTCGGAGGATGATTGTTGGAAACGATGCACATCTGAATGCCGCTTTCCTTCATACGGGCGATCCACTCCGGCACACCGTCCGCAGGACGGGGATTGTCGTGTGTTGTCAGCGTATTGTCAAGGTCAAGGAGCAGCCCCTTTATGCCGTGCTTCCTCAGAAGTGCCGGCGACAGGTCGCATATTGTATTGAGTGCGATCGTTATTCTGAACATTGCACCATTCTCCCTTCGTTTTTGTATAATGAAAGATTCTGTTTTTATATTCGATATTCTGCAGGGGACGGCATCTTCGACATCCCGCAATGTGGATGCGTAATGAACAGGACGCCCTTGGCGCCGCCCCCTACAAGTTTATCGCACTTCATGCGATAAACTGCAATTCACTACATCACGCAAACAGAACCTACGAAAAAGCGGACGCACTCTTCAGTGCGTCCGCCATGCTGTATCGCAGATCGTTATTAATACTTGCGCTTACGAGCAGCCTCAGACTTCTTCTTACGCTTTACTGAAGGCTTTTCGTAATGTTCTCTCTTCCGAACTTCAGCAATCACGCCGTCCTTAGCACAAGATCTCTTAAAACGCTTCAGCGCTGTATCCAGAGATTCATTTTTGCCAACACGAACTTCTGCCACTTACATTTCCCTCCCTTTGCCGCCACGGCAGAGGCTGATCAGATTCAGGAACGCATCCCCGACTCCGACCTATACCACCAGACAAATCATTTCTGACCATCCGGGATACTTCTCTGTTATCATATAGCCTGCATTTCATTAAGTTATATTATATTGTACCATGTTTCCGCATCCTTGTCAAGATGTTTTTTCAGCAAACAGGAATTTTGTTATTTTGCTACAAAATTCACCAGCTTGTTTGGTACATATATCTTCTTCACAATGGTTTTTCCTGCCAATGCCTCTGCTACCTTCGGCTCAGCAGCAGCCTGCTCCAGTACCATTTCATTGGCTGCATTCACCGGGATCTCCATCTTGGTCTTCAGCTTGCCATTGATCTGAACAACGATCTCAACTGTCTGATCCACGCACAGAGCCTCGTCATAAGCAGGCCATGCCTGCTCGCTCAGGATGCCGCCGCAATGTGTTTCATACATTTCCTCTGTAATATGCGGAGCAAAGGGATTGAGCAGTGTCAGCAGTGCTGCAAACTCGGCACGGTTTACGTTACCGGTTGCAGTAATATCGTTGAGCAGTTCCATCATCGCAGCGATTGCGGTGTTGAACTTCAGATTCTCGATATCCTCAGAAACCTTCTTGATGGTCTTGTGCATCTTGGACTTCACTGCATCACGATATTCATCACCATCAATGAGGCTGTCCTGGAGCGCCCAGATCCGGTCGAGGAATCGCTTGCAGCCCTTGATGCTGGAGGTGTTCCACGGAGCAGTCTTCTCGAAATCGCCCACGAACATCTCATACAGACGCAGCGTATCTGCACCGTATTCTGCAACCACATCATCCGGATTGATGACATTGCCACGGGACTTGGACATTTTCTGACCGTCCTCGCCCAGGATCATACCATGAGAGGTGCGGCGCATGTACGGCTCGGTCGTGCTTACCTTGCCCAGATCAAACAGGAACTTATGCCAGAAACGGGAATACAGCAGGTGCAGTGTGGTATGCTCCATACCGCCGTTGTACCAATCAACAGGCATCCAGTAGTCGAGTGCTTCCTTGGAAGCCAGTTCCTTCTCATTCTTCGGATCGCAGTAACGCAGATAGTACCAGGAAGAACCAGCCCACTGCGGCATAGTATCTGTCTCACGCTTTGCAGCGCCGCCGCACTGCGGACAAGTCGTATTGATAAAGCTTTCCAGTGTAGACAGCGGGCTTTCACCGTTATCGGTAGGCATATAGCTGTCAACATCCGGCAGAGTCAGCGGCAACTCGCTTTCCGGCAGAGCAACATAGCCGCACTTGTCACAATGTACGATCGGGATCGGCTCGCCCCAGTAACGCTGACGGGAGAATACCCAGTCACGAAGCTTGAAGTTCACCTTGCTCTCGCCCTTGCCGTTTGCCTCCAGCCATTCCTTGATCTTGACCTTTGCTTCTTCCACAGTCAGATCATTCAGGAAATCACTGTTTGTCATAATGCCGGTTTCGCAGTCGGTGAAGGCTTCCTTTGTTACATCGCCGCCCTTAACGACCTCAATGATCGGCAGATCAAATACCTTTGCAAATTCGTAGTCACGGGTATCGTGTGCCGGTACTGCCATGATCGCACCGGTACCGTAGCTCATGAGAACATAGTCGGACAGGAAGATCGGGATCTCCTTGCCGTTTACCGGGTTGATGCCGCATACGCCCTTGAGACACACACCGGTCTTTTCCTTTGCCATTTCGGTTCTCTCAAAGTCAGACTTGCGGGCAGCCTTTTCCTGATATGCACGGATCTCGTCCATATTTTCAAGACGATCGCTCCACTTTTCAATCAGCGGATGCTCCGGAGACATTACCATGTAGGTTGCACCGAACAGAGTGTCCGGTCTTGTTGTATAGATCCTCAGGGTATCACCTGTTGTTGTAGTAAAGTCAACCTCTGCACCGGTAGAACGTCCGATCCAGTTGCGCTGTGTTGTCTTTACTCTTTCGATGTAGTTTACATCATCCAGATCATCCAGCAGTCTCTGTGCATACTCGGTGATCTTCAGCATCCACTGGGATTTTACCTTACGGACAACCTCGCCGTTACATCTCTCGCATACGCCGCCGACAACCTCTTCATTTGCCAGTACGACCTTACAGGAGGTACACCAGTTTACAGCCATTTCCTTCTTATAGGCAAGACCCTTCTTGAACATCTGGAGGAAGATCCACTGGGTCCAGTGGAAGTAATCCGGATCCGTGGTATTTACCTCACGTTCCCAGTCGAAGGACAGACCCAGAGACTGAAGCTGACCCTTGAAACGTGCAACGTTATTCTTGGTTACGATCGCCGGATGGATCTTGTTCTTGATGGCAAAATTCTCTGTGGGCAGACCGAATGCGTCCCAGCCCATGGGGAACAGTACGTTGTAGCCCTCCAGACGGCGCTTTCTCGATACAATATCCATTGCAGTGTAAGGACGGGGGTGTCCGATATGCAGACCCTGTCCGGACGGATACGGAAACTCTACCAGTGCATAGAACTTCGGCTTGCTGTAGTCGTTTCCTGCACGGAAGGAGTTATGTTCCTCCCAATACTTCTGCCACTTCTGTTCAATGGCGGTAAAATCATACTTACTCATGGTTTCTCATTCCTTTTTTATTTTATAGTTCGCTCAGTCCTTCTTCAGCCACTGAGAAATATCCATATGCTCACCATCTGCCCACATGCGCTCCAGCTGATAGAAATCTCTTGCTTCCTTATAGAACACATGCACGATCACATCACCATAGTCAAGAACGATCCAGTTTGAACCGTTGCCTCTTCCCTCGCGGTGAATCGGCTCCAGACCCAGTTCGGACATCTTATAGTCCACCTCGTCTGCCAGCGTTCTTGTATGCGTCGTGCTGGTGCCGTTTGCGATGATAAAGTAATCACCCAGAATGGTCAGTTCACCGATGCCGATTACCTGGATATCCTCTGCGCGCTTACTGTCCAGCGCCTTTACGATGGTTTCAATTACCTGCTTCTGCTCTGCCATAACTCTCTTTTCTCCTTTCGCTTAATAATCACTGTATGAACGGATCTGACCGTCCTCCGTCTCCCCTTCGTTGATATCGCTCAGGTTCTCCTGATTGCCGTCATATTGATCGGACAGATACTGTCCCTCCGGAATCAGTTCCACGATCGTACTTTCCTCCGGGTAAATTTCATTCTGATAAGGACGGAAATTTGCATTGATCAGATCGATGGTTTCATTTTTGTGAATGGAATAAACCGACTGACCATACCAGGTCGTACCCTCACCGGGCACCATGAAAATATTCACGCCGTCCAGCGTCAGACGCTTGGATGCAAAATCTGCCAGCATGCTCATCTCTGCCAGGGAGAGGTCGGTTGCGATCCACTCATTCTCATAAACCTCTTCCATAGCGGACATCAGACCGGTCCGTCCCATACTCAGCAGCTTTTCCATTGCCGCTGCAAGGAAGATTCTCTGCGCCTTTACACGTCCGATATCGCCTTCCTCATATTCTCTGCGGAAACGGATAAACCACTCTGACTGCTGTCCGGTCAGCACCTGCTCACCTGCCGGCAGCACCTTATCCGCCTCGTATATGATCTGCTCCGGAAGCGTAATGGGAATACCGCCTACACTATCCACAATGTGCTTGATATCCTCGCAGTCCAGCTTCACATAGCAGTCAACGACCACGCAGAAGGATTCTTCAATACAGTTCACCACACGCTGAAGCGGCGTTACGCCCTGCTCCTGACCGGAGCCATATACGCTGTTGAACTTTCCGGTCGAATAATTGGCATAATCCGGAACGTAACAATCACGGGGAATCTGAAGCACATTCATGGTACCGGCGAACAAATCGAACTGGAACAGCCAGTTTACATCCGCAAGCTGACCGCTTTCATCCATGCCCATAAACAGCATAGTATACTGTCCCTCTACGATCTGATCAAGATTCAGTCCGTCATTTGTAGTTTCAGGGTCAACATCATCACGCAGGTCCAGTGCCTCCACATCATCCGGGTCGATTTTCTGAAGCTCGCCCTCCTGTAAAATGGCAGGCTGCGCGCGCTTGAATTTATCCATATAGGAAATTCGTTCCACATTCATGGCACCGCTTTCCTCAGTGCGATACGACACGATCGGGAGATTCAGTCCCAGTCCTATAATGATCGCTGCACTTGCCAGAACAGAAACTACCTTCAGACCGCCGTTGATCAGCGTATTCTTCCAGTCACGCTCCGGTACCGGCTCTTCGGCATACAATTCCGCAATACGTTCCTGACGCCGTCTTTCCTTCTCTGCCTTGCGCAGCATGCGTTCATCATCGGCATTGCGCTTTGCTCTCTTCTTGTATTCCTCTGTTTCTTTTTGGGTGTAGTTTTTCTGTCTGCTGCGCCGTTCCGGCTGACGCTGCTGCATCGGGTCGGATCTCTGAGACCGTCTGTTATTTCCCATGGCCATTTCCTTTCACTCAGATATGATACGTGTTATCCGGAAACATCCGGGTGTACTCGTTGTATGCCTCCAGTGTAAAATGCGGAATCAGTGCATTTCGTTTCAGCTGCTTTTTCAGAGAATACCGCAAAGCATACAGCATTCCCAGTTCCAGACAGTCATCGCACGTCTTTCGCATGATCTCTACCCCGTCATAAGAACGCTCCTCAGAGGTCATATCCCCCAGATAGACGATTTTTTCCAGAAGTGACATACCGCTTCTGCCCACTGTATGATAGCGCACCGCATTCAGGATATCTGCATCCTCAATGCCGAATTTTGTCCGCAGAAAATACGCACCGGCAACACCGTGCCATACCTTATAGGCTGCCTCCTCCTCCGGACACAGGTCCATACCGCTCTGCACCGCCCAGTCATGCTGCTGCTGCTTCGGGTCTTCCTTGCAGATATCATGCACCATGCCGGCAAAATATGCCTTCTGCGGGTCCTCGCCATGCAGCCGTGCAAGCCGCTGGCATTCCTTTGCCACATTCATGGTATGCGCAAAACGCTCCCGGGAAAGACGTCCTCTCAGAAACGCCTGCATTCTCTCCATATCATACATCTATCTCATCCGCCTCCGTCTGTCATTGGTCATACAAATGATGCGTTACTATATATTGTACTACTTTTTCCGGCAAATAGCAAGAACAATCTTCGCCTTTTTTTAAATTCTGCCGGATTTCTGTGGAAGAAACGGGAAGAATCTCCTCACAGAATACATGGACAGTCCCGAACGGAGCAAGCTTCTCCGCCTGTACCGCTAATTTTTCTGCATCCTCCTGCGTTCTTGCCACACATCCCAGTTCCGCAAGACCCATCAGTTCCTGCCAGCGATACCATCTGTCAAAACTCAGCAAGCTGTCGCTTCCCATCAGAAGCACCAGCTTCGCCTCCGGATGCAGGTCCCGGAAATGCCGCAAGGTGTACACGCTGTAGCTGACACCCTCCTGCTTGAGTTCATAGTCACTGACCTGCATAGCGGGCTTCCCCTCCAGGGCAAGCCGGAGCATGGCAAGACGGTGTCTCCCCTCTGCAGTACCGGTTTTTTCCTGCTTAAAGGGAGAAACATAAGCCGGCACAAAAATCACTTCATCCAGAGCCAGACGCCGCATAGCAACCTCTGCCAGATGCAGATGTCCCTTGTGTACGGGGTCAAAGCTGCCGCCATAGATGCCGATTCGTTTCATCTCAGTCCTTGAGGTTGATAACCGGGTCCTGAGGATTGCGTTTGTACAGGACAAAACGGTTACCGATCACCTGTACGACCTCGGAACGGGACTTTTCCGCCAGAATGGCTGCTGCTTCTGCTGCGCTGTATTCGCAGTTGTCCAGTACGTGCAGCTTGATCAGTTCCCGCTTTTTCAGGGCATCCAGAACCTGCTGTACCAGCTGGTCACCGATGCCGCCCTTGCCTACCTGGAAAATGGTTTCATATGTGCTGGCAATGCCTCTCAGCTTTGCTCTCTGTTTACTTGTCAGCATTTACTTTCTCTCCTTCAGATATTCCTGGAACAGCCGCAGTGCATTTCCTCTGTGGCTGATCTGATTTTTTTCATCATCTGTCATTTCTGCCAATGACTTGTCACCGCTGTAGAAAACCGGATCGTAGCCAAAGCCGTTTTCGCCGCTTGCTTCCGTACCGATCACACCCTCACAGCTGCCTGTGAAAAAGTGCTTTTCGCCGTTTTCCTCAAAATAGCAGATGGCGCAAAGGAATCGTGCGGTGCGCTGCTCTGCCGGTACACCCTCCAGTTCATGCAGAAGCTTCCGGCAGCGTTCTTCATCCGTTGCATGTTCTCCTGCATAACGATGGGAATATACGCCGGGCGCACCGCCAAGCGCATCTACCGCAAGACCGCTGTCATCGGCAATGACTGCACAGTGAAGACGTTCGTAGACTGCCTTTGCCTTCAGTTCTGCGTTCTCTGCAAAGGTAGCACCGTTTTCCTCCACCTCAAAATCCGCACCGGCTTCTCTCTGGGAAACGACCTCCATGCCGAAGGGTGCCAGGATCTGCTGCATCTCACGGATCTTATTCTTATTATTGGACGCAAGAATGACCTTCATTACACGCGTTCCTCCTTTTCAAACAGAGCATTTACAAAATCCTCTGCATGGAAGGGCTGGAGATCATCGATCTTTTCGCCCACACCGATCAGCTTCACCGGAATATCCAGTTCGCTCTTGATGGATACCACAATACCGCCCTTTGCCGTGCCGTCCAGCTTTGTCAGAACGATACCGCTGATATCCGCAGCCTCCTTAAAGAGACGTGCCTGATTCACGGCATTCTGACCGGTAGTAGCATCCAGCACCAGCAGGGTTTCTACTGCGCAGCCCTCTGTCCGGTTTGCAATGATACGGTTGATTTTGGCAAGCTCCTGCATGAGATTCTTCTTATTGTGAAGTCTGCCTGCGGTATCGCAGATGAGAACATCACAGCCTCTTGCCTTTGCTGCATCGATGGCATCATAGACAACAGCACCCGGATCAGAGCCTTCCGCATGCTTGATCAGGTCCACACCGGAACGGTTTGTCCACACCTCCAGCTGATCAATGGCTGCTGCACGGAAGGTATCTGCTGCTGCAACGATCACCTTCTTGCCTTCATCCTTCAGCTGATGACAAAGCTTACCGATGGTGGTCGTCTTACCAGCACCGTTTACGCCGATGACCATGATCACAGAAGGCTTTGTGGAAAGGTCCAGACCCTTATCCTCGCCCAGCATCTCTGTGATGATCTCCTGGATCAGTCCCATAATTGCATTCGGGTCAGTAATGCCCCGTTCCTTAATGCGCATACGCAGTGCCTTGCAGATCGCCTCGGAGGTTTCCACGCCCATATCTGCCATGATCATCGTCTCTTCCAGTTCATCAAAGAGATCTTCATCGATCTTGGTAAAGCTGCCCAGAACATTCTGAATTCTGGACATCATGGATTCCTTGGTCTTCCGGAGTCCCTCACGGATCTTTGCAAAGATGCCCTTCTTTTCCCGTACCGGTGCATCCTCTTCCTCCGGTTCTTCTCCGGATTCTTCGGATTCCTCGGCTTCTTCCGGAGCATCCTCTATAGAAGAATCCGTTTCCTCTGCTTCCTCCGGACTTTCTTCCGACACTTCTTCTGTTTCCGTCACAGCCCCGGATTCCGCCTCTGCCTGCGGCTCCTCCGATGACGCATCCGGAAGCTCCGTCTCGTCCTCATCCTCCGCCTCGTCTTCCAGATCCTCCAGTTCCTCTACATCCTGAGACAGAGACGCAAGCTGTGCAGCCTGAGCTGCCAGGGCAATTGCTTCCGCACGTTCCTGCTCCGCAGCGATCTCCGCTTCTGCACGGCGGCGCTCCTCTTCCTCACGGACTGCCTGTTCCCGCTCAGAAACCGCTTCGGTGATATCATCCACAGAAGCAAATTGTTCCAGAAGGGCAGCCTCCGCATCTTCCGCAGCAGCCTGGATTTCATCGATCTCATTCTGCTCGTCCGTCTGCTTCCAGCGGCTGAAAAAGCCCTTCTTCTTCTTCTCCTTATCTTTCTTTCCAAATAAAGCCATAACCTGCACCTTTCCTTTCCGTCAGACTCAGCTGATGCCTGCGCCTGCTGTTTCTGCTTCGAATTCCTCCTGCTCCATACGCAGAAGCTTCGAAACACCGTTTTCCTGCATGGTTACGCCATACAGAACCTTTGCCTCTTCCATGGCACTGCGTCTGTGAGTAACCAGAATAAACTGCGTTGTATCTGTAAAGTGATGGAGATACTGTGCATATCTGCGGACATTGCCTTCATCCAGTGCTGCGTCGATCTCGTCCAGAATACAGAAGGGGGACGGACGCAGCCGCAGAATTGCAAAATAAATGGCAATCGCTACAAAGGACTGTTCGCCGCCCGACAGGGAGATCAGGTTCTTGATGACCTTGCCCGGAGGTGCTACATGAATTTCAATGCCGGACTCCAGAACGTTATCCGGATCTGACAGTGTAAGAGAGGCTTCTCCGCCTCCGAACAGGTCCTTGAAGATCTCCTTGAAGTTCCGGTTGATCTCTGCAAAGCTTTCCGAGAAGATGCGCTGCATTTCCTCAGTCAGGTTTTCAATGAGGGTTTCCAGTTCCTTCTTGGCATTTTCCGCATCCTTCATCTGTGCGGTCAGGAAACGCCATCGCTCCGAAACCTCCTCATATTCCTCAATAGCAGCCACATTCACGCTGCCCAGACTGCGTATCTTTCCCTTGAGGGAGGCAAGCTCCCTCTGCGCCGCTGTAATATCCTCCAGCGGCTGCGCAAGTTCCTTTGCCTCGGTGCGGGTCAGTTCATACTGCTCCAGCAGCCGGTTGATCAGGGAATCATACTCGTTCTGAACCGAAATTTTCCGCTCCTCCAGACGGGTAACCGTTCCGGCAAATTTTTCCTTGGCGGCATTCGTTTCCTTCATGCCCTCCTGCACCTGACGGATCTGCTGATCCTGGGTATCATGCACGGTTTTCCAGTGCGTCACATCCTGCTGCGCCTTGGTGCGTTTTTCCTCCAGTTCCTTCAGACGGGCACGTGCCTGCTCTGCCTCCTGCTTCTTGTCTGCGATCAGCTTATAAGTATCCTGAAGTTCCTCACGGATGCGGAGCGCATTTTCCTTGGCTTCCTTCTGCTGGTTCTGTGCCTGCTCCAGATCGCGCTGAAGCGCATCCATATCCTTTTCCAGCGCAGCTGTCTGAATCCGCATCTGCGCACGGCGTTCTGCAAGGGTATTCTGCTCTGCACGAAGGCTGTCACGCTGCCCCTGTGCCTGTTCCATCCGGGATTGTGTTTCCTTGATCTGTCCGCCGATCTCTGTCAGCAGCTTCTGTACCTGACAATATTCTTCCTTTGCCTGTGCACTGCGTTCCTGCAAAGCAGCCTGCTCCTCCCGCAGTTCCTTGCATCGGCTGCTTGTCTGACTGAGAAGATACTGCTGCTTTTCAAATTCCGCACTCGCCTGCATCTGCGCAGACTCTGCATCCGTACAGGAGCGGCGCAGTGCTTCAATTGCTGCCTGCATCTCTGCGGTCTGGACTTCGGCAGCGGTGAGCTTTTCCTGGTTTTCCTGTTCCCGCTTCCGGAGCCGTTCGATCTCCTGCTTCAGGGCGGAGATCTCTGTTTTACGGGTGATCATACCGCCGCTTTTCTGGGCAGAACCGCCTGTAAAGGAACCGCCTGCATTGACGACCTGTCCGTCCAGTGTGACAATACGGAACCGGTAACCATACTTCTTTGCAAGATCCGATGCAAAATCAAGATTCTCTGCCACAACGATCCTTCCCAGAAGGGAACGCACGATCCCCTCATGGACAGGATTATACCGCACCAGATTGCATGCATAATCCACAAAACCCGGCTCCTGCTCCAGACCATACTCAGAAAGCGTCTTTCCCTTTACCGATGTGACCGGCAGGAATGTTGCACGTCCTGCACGGTGCTGCGCCAGGAAGCGGATCCATTTTTTCGCTGCAGCTTCATCATCCACGATGAGATTCTGCATGGAGCCGCCCAGTGCAGTTTCAATTGCAATACCGCAGCGGCTGTCAGTTTCAATGCACTGTGCTACTGTACCATGCACACCGGATGGACTTCCGCCTTCTGCACGAAGGATCGCCTTGACGCTTCCGGCAAAGCCTTCCATATTCTGTTCCATATCTGTCAGAAGCTTCTGCCGCTGCTGCTTTTCCCGAATAGAAAAGGCGATCTGATTGCGCTCAGCACGGAGTGCATCCGCCTGCCGCAGCGCATTGCCGCAGCTTGTCTCCTCATCTGCCAATGTCTTCTTCAATTCTGCAAAGTGACTCTGTGCCTGCAAAAGCGTTTCTTCCCACTGCTTTGTCTCAGCTGCCTGGACCTCCTGCTCCTGCAATACCGCTGCCAGACGCATTCCGCTTCCGGTCAGCTGTGCGGCATATTCCTCCTGCTGACGGATGAGTGCTTCACTCTGCACCCGGCTTTCACCCTGCTTGACATAGAGATTCTGAAGCAGCTGTCCGGTCTCATCAAAGCCTGCGCCCAATGCAGCTGCCTTTTCCTCCAGACGTTCCCACTCGTGCTGCACCTGCTCCGATTCCACACGAAGTGCAATTTCCTGACGATGGAGTTTCTCCTCCTCCGCAAGAAGTTTCTGCACATATTTCCCAGCCGTATCCGACTGTCCGGAAACATCCTTTGCCTGCTGTTCCAGACCGCCCAGACGCTGCTGTGCATGCTGCATATCATTCTCACATACTGCAAGTGCAGCTGTCAGCTGTGCCGTTTCTTCTTCTGCACAGCGGATCTCCCCACGGAGCGACTCTATCTTTATGGTGCTTTCCTGCAAACGGCGGTAGCCCTCCTGCACCTGCGCATCCGCAGACTCCAGATCTCTTTCAATGTTGTGATATTCTGCCTGTGCCTGTAAAAGTTCATCCGACAGCGTATCCAGCTTGCTCCGCAGTGCATCCGCCTGATGCACCCAGAGGGAAACCTCCAGCGTTTTCTGCTCCTCTGCCAGTACCAGGAACTTCTTCGCCTTTTCTGCCTGAATCCGGAGCGGCTCGACTCTGCCCTCCAGCTCTGCTGCAATATCACGCAGACGAGAGAGATTATCCTCCGCACTGGAAAGACGGCGCTGTGCCTCCTCCTTCTTATAGCGGAACTTGGAAACACCTGCCGCTTCCTCAAAAATATCACGCCGGTCCGAACTTTTTGCACTGACGATCTCCGCAATACGGCCCTGTCCGATGATCGAATAGCCGTCACGTCCCATGCCTGTATCCATGAAAAGCTCATTGACATCACGGAGACGCACCTGCCTGCCGTTGATGCGGTATTCGCTCTCACCGCTGCGGTAGAGTTTTCTGGTTACACTGACCTCATCGCCGTAAGCATCCCCCAGAATACCGGACTGATTATCGATATGCAGGGTAACGGACGCAAAGCCTGTAGGTTTCCGCTGCTTGGTACCGGAAAAAATAACATCCTCCATCTTGTTGCCGCGCAGTGTCTTGGTGGACTGCTCGCCCAGTACCCATCGCACTGCATCGCCGATATTACTCTTTCCGCTGCCGTTCGGTCCCACAACTGCTGTCAGTCCGGCATCAAAAGTCAGCTTGATTTTATCCGGAAAGGACTTAAAGCCCTGTAATTCAAGTGATTTTAAATACATCGTACACTTCCTCTCCGATTCGTTTTGCTGTGCCGTCATCCTTCTGACCGCACAGAGAGATCCGCATTCCGCCCTTCCGGAGCCTGCAGTCCTCTGAAATACGCAGCCGCTGCCCGGATGTGATTTCAGCAAGTCTTCTGCGGTTTGCTTTTTTGTGTCCAGCCGCAAGTCCCGCACATCCCGTGGCAACCTCCGCAAGAACAACGCTTTCTTTGCTGCTCTGCCAATCGCTCCGATGCTGCTCCGCCCACTGCTCCATTGCACGAAGATACAGCCTGCCCTCTGCAAGCTCCCTCAGTGCCGGATGATAAAAGCCGCCGATCCGCCGGTCTGCCAGCCCTTCCTCCGCATGAAGCCCGCAGCGGATCAGCCGGATACCTGCTTCCCGCAGGCGGCAGATCGCCCGGCTTACAAAGTCAAGCATTTCCTCCCAGGAGGGCAGAACATATTCTCCTGCCGCATACAGCTGCGCAAGGCGTGTCCCTTCCAGAATGACCGTTGGGTACAGCCGCATGGTATCCGGTCTGAGTGCCATACATTCCCGGAGGGTCATTTCCTCGTCATCAGGACCGCTGCCGTACAGACCGTACATCATTTGCAGACCCAGTGAAAAGCCGTATCTGCGGATGCGCTTCGCAGCTTCCTGCACATCCTGTGCGGTATGTCCCCGCTGATTCCTTGTCAGAACCGTATCCGACATGCTCTGCGCCCCCAGTTCAACTGCGGTTACGCCATATTCCTTCAGGATCCGCAGAATCTCCTCAGGTACAGCATCGGGTCTTGTAGAGATCCGCACGCCCGAAAAGCCATCTGCTCCCAGAAAGGGCTGTACCGCTTCCAGATAGGAGATCATCTGCGCCCTGGGAATCGCAGTAAAGCTTCCCCCGAAAAAAGCGATCTCTGCATTTCTACCGTTTCCGCCTGCTGTAAGATATTCCCGGCACCTGGCTGCAATCGCCTCCGGATCGGGAACTGCTATCGTGCCGCTGATCGCTCTCTGATCGCAGAAGCTGCACTGATTCGGACATCCCAGGTGAGGGATGAAAAACGCCAGATTACAATGCTGCTTCATAACCCATCAGTGCAAGGGCTTCCTTGGCAGCCATCTGCTCCGCAGCCTTCTTGCTCTTTCCGGTGCCGGTACCGATGACATTGGAATTCAGGCAGACCTGCACGGTAAATGCCTTGTCATGATCAGGGCCGCACTCGCCGGCAAGTACATATTCGACCTTTTCCTCCGGATTCTTCTGCACGATCTCCTGCAAAACCGTCTTATAATCCCGGAAGCCCAGATTGCTGCTCTTTTCCACATGCTTCGGAATAAACCGCAGTACGTGCTTTGAAGCAGACTCCATACCGCCATCCAGATAAATGGCAGCGATCACCGCTTCAAAAGCATCTGCCAGAATGGAGGCACGCTCTCTGCCGCCTGTATTCTCTTCGCCCTTACCCAGAAGCAGGAATTCTCCCAGATGGATCTCCTTTGCAAAAACAAACAGTGCCTTTTCGCATACCAGAGATGCACGGAGCTTGGTCAGTTCACCCTCAGGCATGTCCGGATACTGGGAAAAGAGATAATCCGATACGATAATGGACAGCACACTGTCACCCAGAAATTCCAGACGCTCATTGCTGCAGCGGCACTTTTTCTTCTCATTCGCATAGGAAGAGTGGGAAAGTGCCTCCACCAGCAGATCCTGATTCTTAAAATGATAATCAATATAGGATTCAAAACGCTTCAGTCCGTCCCGATCTGTATGCTCCATAGAACCTATCATCCTTTCTGCCTGCTGCAAACGGCTTCCGTAATTGCAGCGATCATATTTCCGCTGACGCAGTCTCTCGCCTGTCGGATGGCATTGAAGAATGCCGTTGCATCCGAACTGCCGTGCGCCTTGATCACGGGCTTCGATGCACCCAGCATCAGCGCACCGCCTACAGACTTATAGTCCAGCTGCTTTGTCATAGCCTTGAGCCGGCCCATCACCATCAGTGCTGCCAGCTTGCCGGTTCCGGCAAAAATGTTATACTTGAGCTGGTTTGCAAAAAATTTGCCCATACCCTCATATAATTTCAGGGCAACATTCCCGGTAAAGCCATCTGCAACCACCACATCTGCATTTCCCTCCGGCAATTCACGTGCTTCCACATTGCCGCAGAAATTCACCGATGTATTCTGCAAAAGCAGCTTATAAGTCTCCAGTTCCAGTTCTCTGCCCTTCGTTTCCTCTGCGCCTACGTTCAGAAGCTTTACACGAGGCTTGCGGGTGTTCATAACCTTTTCCATATAAGCACTGCCCATGATGGCAAACTGCTCCAGCATTTCCGGGCGGCAGTCATTGTTCGCACCGCCGTCCACCAGAATAAACGGCTTCTTTGCAGTCGGCATGACCGGAGCAAGCGCAACACGCTTGATTCCCTTGATACGCTTCACCAGGAACGTAGAGCCAACGACCAGTGCGCCGCTGCTTCCTGCGGATACAAAGGCATCGCCCTTACCGTCATTCAGGGCACTCATACCCACTGCCATGGAGCTGTCCTTGTGCTCCTTGAGAATCGAGGTCGGTTCCTCGTGGATGTCAAAAGCCTTGAGCGCATGGAGAATGTCCATATCGCCAAGTGAGATCTGATTGTCCTCTGCACACTTGCGGATCACTGCTTCATCGCCTGCCAGCGTTACCTTTACACCCAGTTCACGAACGGCTCTTACAGCACCCTTGATCACCTCAAGCGGTGCGTGATCTCCGCCGAATGCGTCTACAATGATGTTCATCTATCTATCATCCTTCCTGCTCTGTCAGATACGCCTCCAGGGATGCAAGCGCTCTGTCTGCATATGCCTGATATTTTTCCTTCTTGTCACGAATGCGCACCGGAAGCTCCGGCAGAATGCCCATATTGCATCCCATCGGCTGGAACTCTGTTACGCCCGGATCACTGATGTATGCTGCCAGCGCACCCATCATAGTATCTCTCGGGAGGATCAGCGGTGCCTTGCCCGAAAGCTTTCTTGCCAGATTCCGTCCTGCCAGAATACCGCTTGCCGCAGATTCAATATAACCCTCTACACCGGTGATCTGTCCGGCAAAGAACAGAAGCGGCTCGCTTTGCAGAGAATAATCTGCCGAAAGCAGACGGGGACTGTCAAGGAATGAGTTCCGGTGCATCACGCCGTAACGCATGAAGTCTGCATTTGCAAGACCCGGAATCATGGAAAAGACACGTTTCTGCTCCGGAAATTTCAGATTTGTCTGGAAGCCGACCAGATTGAAAAGCGTGCCTTCACTGTTTTCCCGGCGCAGCTGCACGACCGCATAAGGTCTGCGTCCGGTGCGCGGATCCGTCAGCCCCACAGGCTTCAGCGGACCAAACCGCATGGTATCCTCACCGCGGGAGGCAAGGACCTCGATGGGCATACAACCCTCATATACACGGAAGATCTCCTTGTCAAATTCACTGAGGGGGGCACGCTCCGCATGGATCAGTGCCTCGTAGAACGCAAGGTACTCCTCCTTGTTCATGGGGCAGTTGATATAGTCAGCGTCACCTCTGTCATAGCGGGACGCAAAAAATGTGATGTCATGATCAAGGCTCTCGTAAGTGACAATGGGAGCCGCCGCATCAAAAAAGCTGAGTCTCTGACCGCATTTTTCTTCGATGCTCTTCGCAAGACCATCTGCTGTCAGCGGTCCGCTTGCCACGATCGCAGGTGCTGTTGGAAGTTCCTCCACCTCCTGCGTACAAATAGTGATCAGCGGATGCGCAGTGATCTTCTCGGTTACAAGATCTGAAAACCGCTCACGGTCCACTGCAAGGGCACCGCCCGCCGCAACGGAAACTTCTCTTGCGCAGGGAATCAGCAGAGAACCCATACGCTCCATTTCCGCCTTCAGAAGTCCGGCTGCGGATGCAAGCCGGTCTGCCTTCAGAGAATTGGAACACACCAGTTCCGCCAGACCTTTATAATGATGTGCCGGCGTATACTGCTGAGGCTTCATCTCATAAATCGCAACCGGAAATCCTGCCTCTGCAAGCTGCCATGCCGCCTCGCAGCCCGCAAGACCTCCGCCGATTACCGAAACCTTCGGCTTATTCTCCATCCTTTTCCCCTCCGTTCATAGGGCGGTCGTAGCCGCATTCCGGCTTTTCGCAGACCATTCTGCCGGACTTTCCGCCCTTCTGGAACAGGGTGCTGCCGCACTGGGGACACTTTTCCTCCAGCGGTACATTCCATGTCATGAAGTTACATTCCGGATATGCTGCACAGCCGTAGAAGCTTCTGCCGCGCTTGGATTTTTTCAGAATGATCTTGCCGTTACACAGCGGACAGGTACCCGGCGTTTCCTGTACGATCTTCTTGGTATTGGTACACTCCGGGAAGCCGGGGCATGCAAGGAATCTGCCGAAACGTCCGATTTTGATGACCATATTCTTGCCGCACTGCTCGCAGACAATATCCGTCTCCTCATCCGGCACCTTTACACGCTTGCCCTCCATCTTCTCCTCTGCTTCAGAAAGGGTCTTTGCAAAATCCTTGTAAAATTCATCCAGCGCGCTGATCCAGTCACGCTGACCCTGTTCTACCTCGTCCAGATCACTTTCCATCTTTGCCGTAAAGGCTGCATCTACAATGTTCTGGAAATGCTCCTTCATGAGTTCAGTCGTTACCTCGCCCAGAACCGTAGGCTTCAGGGACTTGCCCTCACGCTCTACATACAGACGGTTGGTGATGGTAGTGATCGTCGGCGCATAGGTACTCGGTCTGCCAATGCCGTTTTCTTCCAGTGCCTTGATCAGGGACGCTTCCGTATACCGTGCCGGAGGCTGTGTAAAGTGCTGGTTACCCTCCAGGGAACGCACCTTCAGTACATCGCCTTCCTTCAGTTCCGGAAGATTCTTATTCTCACCCTTCGCATCCTTTGTTTCCTCATACAGAGCCGTAAAACCGTCAAAGCGAACCGTGGAGCCGGTTGCCTTGAACATGCAGCCGTCTGCTGCAATATCCACAGAAACAGTATCCATCTGGGCATCTGCCATCTGACTGGCAATGAAACGCTCCCAGATGAGTTTGTACAGCTTGTACTGGTCGGAGGTCAGACTTGCCTTTACCTCTGCCGGCGTCAGGGAAGGCGTAGACGGACGGATGGCTTCGTGGGCATCCTGTGCGTTCTTCTTCGTCTTATATACTCTCGGCTCCGGCGGCAGATAGTCATTTCCGTAATGCTCACGGATATAATCGGTAGCTGCACTCCGTGCCTCGTCTGAAATACGCAGACTGTCAGTTCTCATATAAGTGATCAGACCGATCGCGCCCATTCCTGCAACCTCTACGCCTTCGTACAGTTCCTGTGCTACCTTCATGGTACGCTTGGACTGAAAACCCAGACGATAAGAGGCATCCTGCTGGAGCGTGGATGTAATAAACGGTGCAGCAGGATGCTTCCTGGTCACACGCTTCTTCACCTTGGAAACAAGGAACTCCGCCTGACCGAGACGCTCCAGAAGTGCATCTGCCTCTTCCTTGGTGCTGATTTCCGTTTTATCCACACGCTTTCCGTCTACTGTAGTCAGCTTTGCGGAAAAAATCCGTCTGGACGATGCCGCAGAAAGCTTGGCATCTATGGACCAGTATTCCTGCGGAACAAAAGCACGGATCTCATTCTCACGATCGACGACCAGACGCACTGCAACTGACTGCACACGTCCGGCAGACAGCCCTCTGCGGACCTTCTTCCACAAAAAGGGACTCAGCTTATAACCCACGATCCGATCTACGATCCGGCGTGCCTGCTGGGCATTCACCAGGTCCACATCGATCTTATGGGGATGCTCCATACCATTCTGGATACCGCTTTTGGTAATTTCATTGAACTCCACACGGTTGTTATCTTCCATATCCAGATTCAGCATCTGTGCAATATGCCAGGAAATCGCTTCGCCTTCACGGTCCGGGTCCGTTGCGAGATAGATTCTGTCGCACTTCTTTGCCCGTGATTTCAGCTGCTTGATGACATCCTCCTTACCCTTCATATCCGTATAATGCGGCTCGAATCCATTTTCCGGATCCACACCCAGCTTGGACTTGGGCAGGTCACGTACATGACCCATAGATGCGATGACATCATATTCCTTCCCCAAATATTTCTGTATCGTTTTTGCCTTTGCAGGCGACTCTACAATAACCAGATTTGTCATATCTCATTCGGCTCTGCCTGCTTTGCAGAGCCGGCTCCTTTCTAAAGGATTCCGTAGCATTGTCCTGAAAAACGTGTTGCATAGCCGCTGATGGCAAGCTCTGTCAGAGCAGAGGCAACCTCGCTTTCATCAGCACCCAGACGTTCTACGATCGCATCAATATGCATCTGATGCTCCTGGGACAGAAGCACTGCGATCTGAAGTTCCAGTCCATCCAGTGCGGAAAAGTCCTTATGCTCCTGTGTTTTCACTGCTTCCTCTGCTGTTTCTTCTGCTGCGGTTTCTTCTTTGTCTTTTTTCTGCTTTTCTTCCGGAATACGCTCTTCGGGTGCTGTCTCAGTCTTCTGCCGTTTCGCAGCATACTGCGGCTTGGCAGACTTCTCCCCGAACAGAACGGATTCCTCCGCACTCTGTGCCGATTCAAACAGAACGGATGTCATTAGTTTATGTGTATAGGAATGATAGTATTCGTTTACAACGTCCAGATAGCTGAACACCGGAATCGCACCATCCCGCAGATATTTTACCACACCTGCATATTGATTGTCAAATAAATCTGCCGGAGGAATGCAAAATACATTTCTCCCCTGCTCCAGTGCCAGCTCCGCTGTGATCAGCGAACCGCTGCGTTCCGGTGCCTGAACGACCAGTACACCCAGACTGACACCGGATAAAATACGGTTCCGGAGCGGAAAATTCTTCGCATGCGGCTCGGTTCCCGGCAGAAATTCTGTCAGAAGCAGTCCCTTTTTGGTAATGTATTTTTTAGCACCGGCATTATTTTTCGGATATTCCACATCAATGCCACAGCCCAGAACGGCAACCGTTCTGCCCCGTGCAAGAAGTGCGGCACGATGGGCAGCAGAATCCAGTCCTACCGCAAAGCCGCTGACGATCACAATACCGGTTCTTGCAAGATTGCTGCAAATAGAATCCGCCACACGCACACTATATTCCGTAGGTTTTCTTGTACCCACAACTGTTACCGCCGGATATTCCTCTAAAATCCGGATATCACCCTGATAGAACAGCACTGCCGGCGGATTGTAAATCTCCAGAAGCCGGGAGGGATAAAGCGCATCTCCATAACAGGTCAGGGAAATTTCCTTTCTGCGGCAATTTTCCAGAACCTTTTCCACCTGCTCCATCGTTACGCTGCGCACTGCACGCTTCTGCCATGCGGTCAGAGAAAACTTCTCCTGCTGCGCAGCATCCTGCAAAATATGATATGCACGCTCCGGTGTTTCCGCTGCCTGGATCACTGTCCAGATTTTCGGATTGCCTGCACCCAGCGCCATAACCATCCAAAGCCAGTATTTCAGCATGTCACTCAACCCCGCTTTTCTGTCCGTTTTGTCATTTCCCACATTAAAATGCCGGCTGCCATTGCCACATTCAGGGATTCAATGGTTCCATGCATCGGAATCGTAATACGATGCGCACACCGGTCTGCAACTTCCGCAGGCAGGCCGTTTCCCTCATTGCCGATCCATACGGCACAACTTTCTGCACCAAAGGCACATTCACCGGCAAACTCTGCCTGTCCCTGCACAACAGCCGCCCAGCTTTCAACATCATGCGCTGCCAGAGCATCCAATACCTCTTCCGGATCCTGCACTGTGAGAACCTGCACACGAAACAGCGAACCCATAGTTGCACGAACTACCTTCGGACTGTACACATCACAGCTTTCGCAGAATATGACAGCTGTAATTCCCAGCGCATCGGCAGTACGCAGGATCATACCGGCATTGCCCGGGTCCTGAAGCTGATGGAGGACAGCATACTTTCCCTGCTTCTGTAAAATTTCATCCCACGACTTCTGTACAGGCATACGGCAGATTCCGAAAACACCCTGCGGATGCTCCGTCTCTGCGATGTGATCTCCCAGCCCATCGGAAATATGCAGCACCTTACAATTCTTCTGCACCATTGACAGAACTGTGTCTGCATAGCGTACCTCCGCCTGCTCCGTCAGAAACAGATGTGTCAGTTCCGCTCCATTCTTCAGCGCATCCGAAACCAGACGATACCCCTCCAGCACAAACAGCTGCTCCTGCATTCTCGCCTTCTTATTCTTTGCAAGCTTCCGGTACAGCTTGATTGCCGGATTTTCCTTTGCGGAAATATACTGCTGTGTTATGCCCATACAGAAATCCTCCTCTATAACAAAACACGCTCCGTATCTACCAGAGCGTGTTTCAGTTTCTTTTTACAGAGCTGCCTTTGCCTTTTCAACGATTGCAGCGAAACCAGCTGCATCTGTGATTGCGATCTCGGACAGCATCTTTCTGTTCAGTTCAATGCCAGCCTTCTTGCAGCCGTTCATAAATGTAGAATAGTTCATACCATTCATCTTGCAAGCAGCAGAGATTCTTGTGATCCAGAGCTGTCTGAACTCTCTCTTCTTCTGCTTTCTGCCAACGTAAGCATAGTTGCCGG
>JAFURN010000004.1 GCA_017480865.1 Ruminococcus sp.
GCCTGCGGACGGCGACCAGGACTCTGTCCTGGACCTGCCAGCATTTTTTTGCAAAAAACGCGCCCGAAGGAAGTACCCTTGGGGTACTGGACCGAAAAAAATTCTTACCTATGAAAAGTAAATGCTGTCGCCGTGGATAAATCAAAAACTCCCCTTGACATTCTGCTGCAACTCCTGTATAATAGAACTGCTGGCACGGAGGGCAGTGCATTCGGAGAAATGTAATGCTGGATAAGGCTGCGGGTTGAAACACCTGCGACTTTATCCAGCTTTTTTTGCAATCTGCATCAGCAAATTACTTTAATGACAACAGGAGGATTTCCCATGGCAATTCAGCTTTCTGAGCATTTTACATACCGCAAGCTTCTCCGCTTCACACTCCCTTCCATTGTAATGATGATCTTCACATCCATCTACGGCGTAGTAGACGGCTTCTTCGTATCCAACTTCGTCGGCAAAACACCCTTTGCTGCTGTCAATCTCATCATGCCCTTTCTGATGATACTGGGAGCAGTCGGCTTCATGTTCGGTACAGGCGGCAGTGCGCTCATTGCCAAAACAATGGGAGTCGGCGAAAAGGAAAAGGCGAAACAGATCTTCTCTCTGCTTGTATATGCATCGGCACTCTGCGGCGTGGTGATTGCAGTATTGGGCATTCTCTTCATCCGACCGATTGCAAGGCTGCTGGGGGCAGAGGGCGTTCTGCTGGAGGACTGTGTGACATACGGACGCATCATTCTCATTGCTCTGCCCTTCTACATGCTGCAATTTGAATTCCAGAGTTACTTTGTTGCTGCGGAAAAACCGCAGCTTGGACTTGCAACAACCGTAGCATCCGGTCTGACGAATATCATCCTGGACGCTCTTTTTATGGCGGTATTCCAGTGGGGACTGGCTGGTGCAGCTGCTGCGACCGCAATCAGTCAGACGGTAGGCGGTGCGATTCCTCTGATTTATTTCAGCCGTCCCAATACAAGCCTTCTGCGTCTTACAAAAACATCCTTTGATGGCGGTGTGCTGTTCAAGACCTGCACCAACGGCTCTTCGGAACTCATGACCAACATTTCCATGTCAGTTGTCAGCATGCTCTATAATATGCAGCTGATGAAATATGCCGGAGAAGATGGTATTGCTGCCTATGGCGTACTGATGTATGTCAATATGATTTTCCTAGCAGCATTCATCGGATATTCTGTAGGCACCGCACCTGTTATCGGCTTCCATTACGGTGCGGAAAATCATGAGGAATTAAAGGGACTGCTCAGACGAAGTGCGGTCATCATCGGATGCTTCTCTCTCACCATGTTCCTTCTGGCACAGGTTCTCGCCCTTCCTCTGGCGCAGATTTTTGTAGGCTATGATGAAGATCTGATGCAGCTCACTCTGCGCGGCTTCCGCTTCTTCTCCTTTTCCTTCCTGTTTTCGGGAATTGCGATCTACGGCTCCTCTTTCTTTACTGCACTGAATAACGGTCTGATTTCCGCACTGATCTCCTTCCTGCGAACACTGGTGTTCCAGATTGCAGCCGTTCTCATTCTTCCGCTTCTGCTGGAGATCGACGGCATCTGGATCTCCATTGTAGCTGCCGAGATCATGGCAGTTATGATTACAATTTTCTTTATTGTCAAAATGAGAAAACGGTATCACTATCTTTGATCGTGTACAGCTATAAAATCAAAGCGTAAAGGGACTGCAGCAGCAGTCCCTTTAGATTTTCGATAAACTCACATTTTGAAACAAAATTGCGGGCGAGCATCGCTCGCCCGCTGTTAAAGCATACCTTTTTATATCATTCAATTTGCACAGCAATTTTCCAACGCTCCTCAGATATTCCATCAGGAAAGCTGCACACTGTACACACTGAGCATACCTTTGAGTTCCAGACGCAGGTCCGCAATTCCGCTGAACCTCTCCAGCGGAATATGATATACAGCAAAATCATCCGGGCAAGCAGACGGACGCACCTCTGTTTCTCCAAGGAGTGTTTCTCCTGCGTATACCGACAGCGTACCAGCAACGCAGGGGGCTGCCGCCTGCACCTCTGCGCAGGTATAACCGCAGAGATCTGCACGTTTCAGAATCACGCTGCCGCCCCAGTCACCGCTCTGCATGTACCAGTCATTCTTCTCATAAGAGAAGCGCATTTTCGCATTGCGGATCCTATCATAATTTTTGAGGCATGTTTTCTTTGCCAGATCTCTTGGCGGGATCACATCGCCGCTGACCTGAATCTGCTGCGTCAGACGGATATCCGCAGAGGATGCACCTGCCATAAAGGTGTAATCCCCCTGTTCCACACAGCGTTTTTCTCTGGATACATCGTAAAACTCCAGCGCACGGCGGGGAATCTCAATCGAAACCTTCACCTTTTCATGAGCAGGAATATGCACACGCTGAAAGCCGCAAAGCTGTCTGATCGGACGTTTTACACTGGGGGCATCGGGACGGAAATAAATCTGCACCACTTCATCACCGTCACGATCCGAGGTGTTTTCCACCTCTACAGATGCAAGGATCCTGTTTTCCACACTTTCCACAGTAAAACTCTGATACGCAAAGGAAGAATAAGACAGACCATGTCCAAAAGCATACAGGGGCTTACCGGTATAGTAGAGATAGGTGCTGTCGTGTTCAATGATGTCATATTCCAGAATGTCCGGAAGTTCATGCTCGCTGGTGTACCATGTAATGGGGCAGCGTGCAGCCGGATTATTCTCGCCGCTCAATGTGGCTGCAACGGCAGTTCCCAGTTCTGCGCCGGCATGCGTAGTATATACGATAGCGGGGAGCTTCTCCTGCTCCTCACAGATGGAGAAAGGATAGCTTGCTGCAATCACCAGAATCGTATTGGGATTTGCATCAGACACCGCACGGATCAGTTCCTGCTGATGCTTCGGAAGCGAAAGACTCTTTCTATCGTAGCACTCTCTTGCAACCTGCATCGGATGATTTCCGAGACAAACGACCGCATAATCTGCCGTTTTGGCAAGGGCAGCTGCACGCTTCGCACCGCTTTCCACGATCACCTGTTCAAAGCGTCGATTCTCAGAAGGACGTGCTGCCGGTGCTGTTGTCAGAACACCATCCTCCCCTATGATAATATCCATATCCCAGTCAAACCACGCACGATACCGCCAGGTACCATCCTCCAGCTGAGTAGGCTTGAACCACTCCCGGATAAACCATTCGTACGGTGTATCGCCGATTGCTTTGTAGCTTCCGTTTTCGGTGACATATTTTCCGTTCCGGCAGGATTTCAGGTTCAGACTGCCGAAATCCCAGTCGTGGAGTTCAAACTGCTCTGCAATGCCGATTTCCGAACTGCTGGCGCAGACACAGCCATCCTCCTCCTGTACAGACAGATAGCATCCGTTCTTACACGAGCGGATCGCTGCGATATCATAGCCATTGTCGAAGAAGATATTTTCCGCACCGAACAACTCCTCCAGCCCCTCCCGGATACTGATTGCATAAGACGCCACGCCGGTATACCAGTCCCGGTAATTCTCATCCGCAATGGGTCCGATGACAGCAATCTTTTTGCCCTTCGGAATCGGCAGGATACCTGAATTCTTGAGCAGACACATCTGCTCCATAGCAGCACGGCGATTCGTGCAGCGGCTTTCTTCACTGTCCACTTCCACCTGCATATTCTTGTAGGGATGCTTTTCATCAAATTCACCCAGGCGCATTCTTCCGGCAAGGCTGCTGCCCACTGTCCGGTCGATATCAGCTTCTGTCAGAAGACCTCGTTTCAATGCATCATAGGCAGCAGCAGCTACCATATCCGCATGATCCGTCATGACATCGGTACCGTTTTTGATGCAGGCAGCAAGGGCTTCTGCATGGGTTTTGTGGGAGCGGTGCGCAAGGACATTCTGAGAGAAATCCGCACCGTCCGTAACGATAAAGTCAAGTCCCCATGTATCCTTTACAAGGGGCTGCAAATCGGGATTCATACACGCTGGAACACCTGCCAATTCGTTGTAGGCACACATAATAGAATGCGCACCGCCCTCTGTGATCGGTACACGGAAGGCTTCGTAATAATACTCATGAAGGGTACGCATGGTCACATCAGCAGAGCAGTTGATTCTTCCCTCTTCGTTGTTATTGGCACAGAAATGCTTGAGGGTGGGAACCGTTTTCAGGTAATAGGGGTCATCCCCCGCCATGCCCCTGGTGTATGCCTTTGTCATTTCACCGATGAGGTAGGGGTCCTCACCATAGGCTTCCTCGGTACGTCCCCATCGGGGATCCCGTTCGGGGTCTACAGTAGGACCCCACAGCATCAGCTTGCTGTCCGGCTTCTGCTGATAGTAATAACGTGCTTCGTTGCCGGCAATTTCACCCAGCTTTTCCATCAATTCCGGGTCAAAGGTGGAGGCAAGTCCGATGGGCTGGGGGAAAACCGTGCTGGGTTCTTCTGCTTTTTTGGAGACAAAGCCTCGTGCGACCTCGCAGCCTACATACCATTCACTCAGTCCCAGCCGTGGTACGGCGTAGTGATGGGTGGAAAGCATATGCACCTTTTCATCCAACGTCAGACGGGAGAGCAGGTCCGCAAGACGCTCCTCCGGCGGGTATTGGTTATTTCTGAATTTCATAGTGAATTCCTCATTTCCGGTTATAGAATATGGCTTTATTATAGCAAGTCACACGACCGTGTTTGTAGCGGTTTTGAAAATATTTTTTTGCAGTTCTGTTTGAGAAGTCGGGAACGCGAATCATAGTTTACCCCAACCATTCAAATGGACTCTTTTGGTACAAATTCATCCGTTTCATAAAAAACCGCATCCGCCTGTTTCGAACAAGTGGATGCGGTTGCTTCACTTCATCTGATACTAATCTCAAATCAAACTGGTTCTATTCTGAATCTTTGGGTAATTCGTATTGATGCGGGCGAGCGATGCTCGCCCCTACAAATGGCTATTTTACGTTATTTCATGTAGGGGCGACCATTGGTCGCCCGCAATTCTGTTTCAAAATTCGGGTTTATCGACAAGCTGAATCATGAAATTCTTTCATGATTCTGAAATAGGAATAGTATGAATAAAAGAAAGACTTCATACCTTTATTCCGCTAATGCAGCCCGGACTGTCACACGGTTCGTACCGCTCAGATTACACGTAAAGAGTGTAATATCCCAGTCCTCGTCACCCTCCTCCATAGCAGGAGCGTTCCAACCGTTGATCAGTTCACTGAAAACGACCTGATACGTATGCACTGCGCCGTTTCCATCTGTGAAAAGGATCTCATCTCCGGAGTTCAGTTCTGAGATCCGTCCAAAATGGCAGCTGTAATTATGAGCCGCAATCACAAGATTTCCCTCTTCAACCGTACCTGTATACCGGCACGGTGCTACCTGCAGATCCGGATAATTCCAGCCGCTCAGAACCGGAAGTTCCAGCCCCAGTGCAGGTATGGAAATCGTTCCCAGATAAGCATCTCCGTCGATCCACCATACAGTTTCCTCGACCGGCTCCTCAGTGAGATATTCCGCCGCCAGATCCTCCGATAACGGCAATCCAGCAGCATCAGACTGTGATTCTGTACCGCTGAAAATCGTATTCTCTGTAAACGGAAGCGATGTACCCTCCGTTCCATATGTCTCCGGTTCTTCCCGGTGCGGCTCCGGCATCTGCTCCTTAAGCTGTTCCAGAATGCTGACCGTCCGCTGTTCTGTGCGATAGTCCTGATTCCAGTTAAACAGCATGAGGGACAATGCTGCAAGAATCAGCACGCCCCCCGCTGCCATGAGGCATATGCCTCGTTTTTTTCTCATAATGTATCCTCGCTTATTTCTTCTGATTCAGACGCCAGCCAATCACAAACAGAACCAGACCGCTTGCACCGCATACAGGCACGGGCCACCACAGCTGTCCCGTCTGGGGAAGCTTTACACTGCTGGTTGTCGTGGTGGTTTTCCGGGTAATTGTCGTTGTAGTCGTTTTGCCGGTCGTTGTTTTTGTGGTGGTCTGTGTTGTTGTTGCAGAAGCTGTCGTGGTTCCTTCTGTTGTAGTCGTTGTTTCTGTACCTGTAGTTGTCGTAGTGGTGGTAGTCGTTGTTGTTGTCGTGGTGGTCGTAGTCGTTGTCATCGTCTCTGTAGGACGTGATACAACACCGGAAGAGTCAACCGTCCAGCGGTTATTTACGATTACATACTGCGTTTCGTTATTCCGGTAGATGACTGTATAGTCACCGGGAACCTCAATTTCCTTGACACGCCATTCAGACGTTGCATCACCAGCCCATTCATACGTCCAGTCGTTCTCCTGATTCAGGACAACCGTTTCCTCAAGCGTACCATTACAGTACAATCCGACCTTCAGTTCCACAGGACGAAGCTGTGCAAAGCTGTCATCGAACCGCCAGATTTTTCTCACACGATACACCTGGTCACTGACCGTAGGCCGGCGAAGTGCCTGATATTTTGCATACACTGTCAGGTCCGCAACCTCTTTTCCCGCTTCATCAGAGTCCGCCATTTCTACCAGCATAGGAGACGGAATGTACAGCATGTCGTTCTGCATAAGCCGTTCACCGGAAAGCAGATACAAACCCGCTTCCAGGCCTTCGAAAGAAACGGTACCATCTGCACCAATTGTACCGCTCTGCATGGGCAGAATATGATCCAGCACGACATAATTCTCAAGGGTGCTGGCAGCCTCACTCATAGAATCCGCAGTCCAGTCCTCCAGATAGATGGGGTACTCTTCAAATGCACCCTCCATGACAAGCTGGTTGGCTGCATTTTTTTCGCCCACACGATAGATATGCCAGTACATACCATTCAGAGGAGCGTTATCTGTTGTTTTACAGACAAGCGTAAGCATCCCGTCAGCTGAGGCAGCAGAGGTTATCCAGAGTCCTGCAATGAGCCAGAGTACAACTGCAGCGGCACAGAGAACAGAACCAAGCCGGCAACAGAATCGAGTGCGCATATCAATCACCTTCCTTTTTTGAAGAATTCATTTCGTCAAGCACCATGGATGGGGTAATCACTTTACGTTTTTTACCGCCGAAAATCCAGATGATGATTAAAGCAAGCAGAAGCGGTGCACAAATGCCCGGCACCACGAGCATGGGGTCTACCTGAACTGCATCCGCAGTGATCTTGACATTATGCGGATAGACCGTTTCAATACGGCGCGAACGCAGCAGGAGCCGGTGAGAATTTACACCATAAGGTGTACAGGTCATGAGGGTAACATAATCCTCGCCCTCAATGATCGCAAGTTTATCCATTTCATGAGGCAGAACGATAAAGATTTCTTCCACCTCATAGGTCAGGATCTCATCCATAATCGTAATGGTAAAGGTATCACCCTCACGAAGCTGATCCAGATCGCTGAACAATCGTGCAGAGGGAAGTCCGCGGTGTGCGGAAATGACGCAGTGGGTACTTTCGCCGCCAACAGGAAGGGACGAACCTTGCAGATGTCCGGCTGCTACGTTAAGCACCTCCTCAGAGGTACCGTGGTAGATGGGCAGCTGCACCTGAATGGAGGGGATTGTAATATATCCCATGATACCCGTACCGGAAATGTTCAGTGTAGAAGAATAATCCGAAACCGCCTGGGGATTGGAGAAGGGGGCAATAACCTTCGGCAGACAGCTGTTATAAAAGTGCGCCATCTCCAGGATTTCTTCGTACTGGGTATCATCAATTTCTTCAACAATCACATCATAGTCAGCGATTGCGTAGCTTTGTACACGGGAATTCCACCAGTCACTGACCGTAGGATAGAGCATTACGGAGATCCCCACGAGTAATATAATGATAAGTATGACAGTTGAGAGTATGTTTCTTTTTTTTCTCATGGAGTCCTCCCTAATGCCTGCCGGCGATGAACGCCGGCAGACGAAATTAGGTAATCATCCGCTTATGCGGAGTTGTGTTTCTTTGCGTATGTTTGTGTAGGTTTCTTCCGACCGGATTACTTGTTGGACATGCGCTTCTTGGTTACCAGCAGAACACCTGCGCCCAGTGCCAGCGCACCGCCGCCTACGTAGAACAGAGTTGTACCCATGCCGCCGGTGGAGGGGAGATTAGAACCCTTTTCGTTGACAATAATTGTGTCTACAATGCCATTTGCGTTATTGCCAGTTGCAGCAGCTGTATCCAGCAGCTTTCCGCCATTTGCAGTATCAGCAGAGTTCTCATACAGATTCAGTGCAGTAAGTACAGCGGAAGGAGTCATGTCAGTCTCCATATAAGTATCACCATTCTTGGTTGTAGCTTTCACAACCAGTGTCATGTCCTTCATGGTATTATAGCCCTTAGGTGTTGTTGTTTCCTTCAAGATGTATGTACCGTCATCAAGACCGATAAAGCTGAACTTACCGTATGAATCAGTGGTCACTTCTACACCTTCTTCGCTCCATCCCGATACTCTGCCATTTTCAATTACAGCAGCCTTACCATCTGCATTGTAAAGCTTGAAGCCTGCCTTTGTACCCTCCTGATCATCCGCTGTCGTGTTGCTGGCTCCTCCTTCTTCATACGGAGCCAGATACTTTGTTACATCCAGCTCGTATGTGAACACGATAACGTATTCATCAGGTGTTTTGTTCGTCGGACCGTTTGCACCATCATTATTCGGATTGCTGGAATAGGTCAGATTCACCTGGTTGGGGTTACCATCCAATCCGATTACAGCCTTTTCATTCAATTCTGCATCATACTGTACGATAACCATGCTGTTGCCTGTAACACCGTCAATTGCTGAAATGTCAGCAAAGCTGATTTTGAAAGTAGCTGCACCGTCTGCAGCATCCGTTGTATAAGTAGCATCACCCGATGTCAACGCAGTTTCAGTGTCAAGAGTACCGTCGTTAACGATGTACACCTTAATGGTATCCGCATCCAGCGTCAAACCTTCAGAAAGCGTGTCCTCGAAAATATACTTATACTTATCATAGTCATCCAGATTATCCGGCAGAGTACCAATCAGTTCAAACTTAACAATGTCACCGATGTTATAGTCTGCAACATCGTTATACTTTGCAGCAGTCGTGTAGTCTGTGGTACCGTTCTCATGCGTATACTTGCCAGTATACTTCACATTCTCAAGAACCTTCTTTTCCAGAGTCGGGTATTCACCCTTAGGTGTTACAGAAGCATCTTCTCCTGCAACCTTGAGAATATAACGTGTATATGTCTCAGTTCCAGCTGTTCCAGGAATAACGGTGTTCTGAACCAGATAGTAACCAGCATCCAGACCAGTAAACTCATATTTACTGTCTTTATAGTCATCCGTTGCTGTTGCCGTTGCATAAGGTGCGACAGCATCAGCAAATTTCTTTGCAATTGTTGCATCATGACTGCTGCCCGGCTCAGCTGCTTCAAGCGCACTTGCTGCATCAGAAAGTACCTTTGCAATGTCTGCCGCAGTTGACTTTCCAGCAAAAGGCTTTGCACCATCTACATCAATTTTCTGGATTGCATCTACAAGACCAGCCTTCGCAACTGCTTCACCATCAACAAGTGTTGAAACACCAGAACCCCAGACAATATTACCGAGTACGGTACCATCAAATGAACCTGTAAAAATCTGTGAAGCAGTATAGGTATAACCTGTTACTGTATTATTTACAGTAATCTTGTATGTACCAGCTGCATCAGCTGAGAGTACGCCCGACATCGGGGCTGCCATGCAAGCGACTGCGAGTACGGATGCTGCAAATGCTGCGAATCTTCTAGTTTTTTTCATAATAAACGCTCCTTTAAAAATATTATTCGGGGAGCCGGGATTCCGCTTACGCTGCGAAATCCCTTCGCTCCATTTTGTTTCTTCTTATTTCATACGAGTGTCTTTCACACGTCGTCTGATACGGTTGCCTCCGGCGAGTATACTCAGCAGAATCAATGCTCCGCCTGTGTAATAGTATCCTGTTACGCCTCTGCCGCCGGTGGAGGGCATCGTAACGCCTGCATCTTCTTTCTTGGTGTTCTTCACCGTTGCAGTTGGTGAATCACCGCCGTTTGCTGCATTGATACAGTATTCTGTAGATGAATCTCCGTCCTCAAAGCGATAGCTTGCAGTGTATCCAAGAACCTCTGTTTCTACTACCCAGTAATAATAGGGAGATCCATTTTCTGCATATGCAGGAAGATCATTCAGAGTTGCCGTCCAGTTATCTTTCGCCGTGAGTTCAAGAGTTAATTTTCCATCATCGTCAAACTCTGGCTGAGCATCTTCGTTGCTTTCCTGTAAGATCATCGGCATCTGATAAATCGCAGAATCTTCGGATACGCTGGTTGCTGCGTCTGCGTAAGTGATCGTGTAATTTACTGAGGTATAATGATCAATTTTAGTGATTTTCAATTCATCAGCCTGAATTGTTGGATCAAATGTTATTTTAATCTTACCAGCTTCACTTAAATCATAGGTTGCACTTGTGGGAAGTACATGTGAAGTACCGCTATCCTGTTCCCACTTAGAGGTAACCCATGTAGAGAAACCATAACCAGCACCAACTCTAACTACAGGATCGACTGAATCAGAATTCATCAAATCAAAAGCAAATCCGCCCCATTCAATCACTCCAGTGACACTTAATTCAATTTGTTGAATGCCCTTTGTAGAATCCAATTTAACGCTGCCTACTCCACTCGTACCTGTCACAGTACTGCCCGCGGCAACCACAGTTACATTCACTACGACTGAATCAGTATCACTATATTTTACTGTAACAGTCGCATCTCCGGCAGCTTTACCCTTGATCGTAATCACCTTGTCTGCTACCGATACGAGTTCAAGCTCCTCACTCACTGTAACCATCTTATTGTTCAGTGTCTTATTTGCCATAAGCGTTGTTTCCGCGCCAACTGTCAGACTTTCAACCACATTGAGTGTGATCGTCAGCGGATCTTCCGGCTTTTCCTGAACCGTAATGATTACAGAAGCAGTCTGGTTATTACGTGTTGCAGTAATCTTCACTTCACCGGCAGTTTTGCCTGTTACAGTGTTTCCGGTGATCGTAACACTGCCGCCATTCTCACTGCCTTGCTGATATTTTACTTCGTCACTCGGATTCGGTGTAAGTGTAATTTCTTCACCAACATAAACCGTAGTAGCCGAAGCAGATAATGTGAAATCAGAAACTTCGATCTCAACTGTGTATGAAGTCTCACCATCGCTTACGGTCATTTCCGTACTGCCGGCTTTCTGTGCTGTAATCTTGATCGTATTACCGCTCGATTCCACACTTACAACATCTTCCGGCTCAAATGTGATGTTCACATTTTCCTTATTGACATTGAATTCAGCGGTGTCTCCGACTGTGAGGGAAAGGGCATCGGTTGGACGCAGCTTCAGAATCTCATCCAGTGTTAAACCGCCATTTTTCGGGGTGGTGGAACGATACACGGTGATCGCAACGTTATCCATCAGATGTTCATTATCCTCAATGTCAGACCAGACCTTCTTCACGATCAGCGAAACAGACTTTGTATTGGTAATGTTGAACGTACTTGTTGTGTTCGTCCATTCCGTCTGTTCACTGCTTGAGATCCATCCATCGGGCAGATTGATTTCTTCTACGAAATAATACTTTGCACTCGTCAGATTGGACCATGTGTAGGTATTGGTTACATTGGGATTCAATGTAACTGCATCTCCGCATTCAGTGCGGTTCGTGCCGGATGCGTCATCCGCCTCGTACAGCTGGAACTGAATGGAAGTAGGAAGGACATCATTGTCTGCGCATTTCCATTCCTTGTTCACCGTGATGCTGATCAGTTCCTGATCACTCTGGTTGGTCACATACATCGTAGAAGGATTCTGTTCATCTGCCGGAACATTATTTCCTGTGTAGCTTACGGTGTAGCCGTCCGGAACATCAATTTCTTCTACGTAGTAGATGTATGGATTTCCATCTGCATCTACCAGAGGCAGATTCGCAAACTGATACTTCCAGTTATTGGAGCTGCTCAGTGTAACAACAGAGCCGACAGCCAGCGGTTCTGTCTCTGTACTGCTCAGAACCTGTGCGGTTTCCATTGCTGCACGTGCTTCACTGACTACAGAAGCAACATCTTCCGGAATCTCCTGGTCAGATGCCGATGAAACAGAACTGGTCGGCTTTGTAAGGTTCGGCGTCAGTGCCTCTGCCCATACCGTTGCCATTCTCTCATATCCCGTCTCGTTAGGATGAATGCCATCATACAACAGGTCTGAGTA
>JAFURN010000052.1 GCA_017480865.1 Ruminococcus sp.
GTCCGCAGGATTCTTGCACTTCGTGCTTCTCTCCTGCTATGTTTCAAATTCCGCATATTTTCTTTGCTTTGTACTGTAACAAGGCTTCCTTGTTACGGTTTCACTGTATGGGAAAGTATTTTTGAATGCGGAATTTGGTTTTTCACTTTTGAAAAAGCACGTAATTTAGAAGCCAGGAGTTTCGCCGTCTGCGGACGGCGACCAGCTTACGCAGCTGGACCGCGCAAGCTGGAGCCAGCTTGACCGCCTTTCTGCCTTCGGCAGTTCGCACGATAAACTACAACTTCTCAAACGGAACCCAAAAAATCCGCAGGACTGCTCCAGGTCCTGCGGATCGTAATGTGTAGAATTATCTCATAGTCTCAGAATCGCCTGCTTTACCATCGCCAGATCAAAGATGTTGACCCGTCCGTCATCGCTGATATCTGCGGCAATATACTGCGCTTCTGTCAGCTGTGTGTTATGGAACAGATATTTCTGGTACAGAACAATATCCCGCAGACCCAGTGTCGTATCCAGATTGATATCACCCTCTAAATAGGTCTCAGAGACTTCTGTTCCGGTTGTAGCAGTCGTCGTAGTGGCAGTTGTTGCAGTCGTAGTTGTCGTTGTCGTCGTGGTGACCGTGGTTTCCGCTGCGCCGTCATAGTGCAGGATCACCTTTACGAATTCCACGCCGTCTGCCCCCGGCCAGTATATGCTTGCCTTTACAGATGTACCCACATCCTCAGGAATGTCATATGTAACGGTTACTTCACCGCCGGAGGGTACGGAAATATCTGTGAAGTCATATTGCAGCCATGTACCGTTCCATGTGCCGAATGAACCGCTGGTGTAATAATCGCTGGTCAGTACCTGATAAACCAGAGTTGCAGAATCTGCACCTGCCGGCTGGAATTCAATATATGCATAGGAACTGTCTGTGCCGCTGTCAACCTTCTTCTCAAGGTCTGTGAGCTCCACATCTTCAGCAGCTGTTGCGGTCGTTGTGGTTATAGTTGTTGTAGTTGTTGTCACGCTGTCTGTACCCTGGACCGGTGTAGTGGTGATCGTTCCGCTGTTTCCGCCGCCTGCGGATGCAGTCTCCTGCGTCAGTGCAAAGAGGTAAATCAAAGGAGAATTCCAGTAAATGGTGACCTCGTTGGTGGAATAGCTTTCCTTGTCATCGATATAGCATTTTGCCTTAGGCGCATCGGACAGATAGGATTTGGCTGCGGGGTCTTCCAGATTCTGATTGACGCCGCCGACCAGCATGCCGGGCATAGACTGATCCTTTGCAACAGAAGGACGATGATGGGGATGCTCCGGTGATACGGTTCCGTAGCCGGTCACGTAGGAGACAGCGTTGGGATTTGCGCCCAGCAGATGACTGACAACACGCTGCGCACCCGTCAGGTACTGTGTTTCGCCGGTCAGCTTGTAGCAAAGTCCCATCATAACGCCTGCATTGGCAATGGTCATATTGCTGCCCCAGTAATACTCATAAATGGGTGAGCCGTAGGGACTGTTTTCTGCTGCGGATACATAATAATCCGTGCGGGTACACACGCTGTCCAGAATGCTTGTATACAGGGAATCGCTTGTATTAACATCATCCATGGTCAGATATGCGATGTTGCCGTAATCGCCTACAGTTGCCCAGTCCATGCCGGTTTGCAGGGAGAAATTCCGGAAATCGTCAAGGAAGGTTTCCTCTCCGGTTGCACGGTACATCTGAGCAGCAGCCCAGTAGCGTTCATCGGTATCGCTGCTGTCTTCGTATGTGCCGGTGGAGATATCAGTGGGATTGTAAAAAATCAGACCAGTGTTGATCTTCAGGAACTGGTATGCCTTTCTTGCAGCACTGAGACAGGTTTCTGCAAAATCGGCATCGATGTCCAGATAGAATTCATACGCCATAGCCATTGCTGCGGAGAAATCCGCCGTTGCCAGAGAGGAGATGGGTGTTACGATCAGTTCTGCTGTTTCATTCTCCGGCATCACAAAGCCCGGGAAATCTGCGCATGTTACCTTGTGATAGACACCGCCGGATACAGAATTCTGCATTTTCAGCATCCATTCCAGTTCATAGCGTACTTCGTCCAGAATATCCGGTATACCGTTTCCGCTTTCCGGAATGCCGATCGAATCGCCGTACAGACCGGGATTTGCAGCATAGGCATACAGCAGGTCCGCAACCGTCTTGGCTGCCGGTGTTACATAGCGTCCGTAGTCGCCGGCATCGTGCCAGCCGCCGGATACATCCATGTACTGCGTTGTGCCGTAAAGCTTCGCCTGAGAAGTATGACATGCTGTATGTCCGAATGTATCATCGATCACCTGACATCCGCAGCGCTGCAAATACAGCATGCGCACGGTATCATCGGTCACCGTATCATATACATTGTCAGAAACGGTAAAGGAATAGGACGGCTCCATATCGCCGCAGGTAATATAATAAGTGCCCTCCTGGGTAAGCCCGGAGAAATCACCTGTATAGTCTGTTTCATCTGCGCTGCTGTTATAGCTGCTATCGGAAAGCTGTGCCGTATACACAACAGAACCGGACTGCGCATCTACAACAGAAAACTGTGTTTCATCGGTAACGCCGCGGAAAACAGCTGTTTTTTCCTGTCCGGTCAGGAAGCCCACCTGGTTGAGTACGATGGTCGGGTCCCCCTCATTGACAGAACCGGAGCCGGAGCCTGTACCCTGGCTGCTGTCAGCACATTCCAGAGATACATTATCCAGATAAATGGTATGGCTGCCCGGAGAACCGCTCTGGTTGCCGCAGTTGAATACAAGACGTGCTGCGCTGTCATCCGATGCCGGCATGGTAAAGGTATAATCCACATGCTGCGCCTCTGTACTGAGACTGAGCTTCTGCCAGGAATAAGACTGATACGTTCCGCCGTTCTGCTGGATGATCACCTCAATATCACGGCTTACTGTGGAGGAAATATCATATTGCAGACGATAGGGAACGCCCTGTACCAGGGAGATCTCATCATAGGCAAAAAGCTGTACAGCATATCCCACACTGCCGGTCGCGGTTACGTTCAGTGCGAGCTGTCCGCTGCTGGCAGACACTGTGCCGGCGCCTCCGTCACATGCGTAAACATCCCAGCCGGATGTTCCGCTGTCAAAGGCTGCATTTGAAATCTGATTGCTTGCGGCTTCTGCGGTCAGTATTCCCTCCAGTCCCATTCCGGAAACCATTACGACGCAGGAAATTGCTGCGCACAGCCATCTTCTGAGTTTTTGTACTTGCATGATAAATCCTCCCCTGTATGTGCAAGATGCACTTTATTTTTCTCAAACCGATGATTATATTATACACCTGTCACAAACGGATTGCAATAAATAGTCGATGCGTTTTCTATGACTCTTTTGTAAAACAAAAAACGGTTTTTCCGATTTTTCGTAAATGAAAAGCTTACATATTTTTCACGAAAATCAGGCACATTTCACAGGAAGCCTTCTTGCGAAATGTCGGTTTCTACAATTTTTGAAGAGACGGGATACGCTGCATGAACAAAATAGGCGGATTCTGAGGATGAATTGTCTGCAAGAAAAAGAAGAGCTGTTACGCCGGCGTTTGCCGGTGCAGCAGCTCTGTAGGTTTATAATACTTGTCATACTGTATTATTCAGCAGAAGCATGCAGCAGCTTGTCACCGTGCTCTGCGCGCTTTGCCGAATTGAGCTTGTCGAGGTTATTCACCAGGTAATCCGTACTGCGGTATACGCTGCGGGCGATGGGCGGGTCATAGGTAACCTCGATCTGTCCGTTTCCGCTGCGTTCCAGAATCAGCTTCAGTCCCTGCGGCAGACGCACACCCCATCGTTTTTTGGTGTAGAGGATACATGCCTGGATCTCCTGCTGCGTGAATGTTCCGTTTTTTATGACAGTTTTCATCATGACAAAAACCTCCGTTTTTCGATTGATTCCTGTTTATCATAGCATATATATGTGGCAATACTGTGAATGTTTAAGAATTTCGTGCATCCTGCACAGGAGATGCTTCGGGGGAATGGCGGAAAGCGGACAGGACTGCTTTCCCCTGGCTGAAGCATAAAGCTGGCTTCCCTTAAAAACGTTCCGGTAAAACGTTTCTGACGCTGTTATCCTTAAATCGATGACATTGGAAAATAACGCCCGGAAAAGGCTGTCCTGTTTTCACAATGCAGGCATGGAATTGCGCACTTCTGCATAAGGTGAAACAGGAAACTTGCGTCAAAGGAGGAAGCACTATGACAGGACTGACCGAGCAGGAAGCGCAGCAGCGTCTGCGTGCAGAGGGAGAAAATGCACTGGCACAAGGTAAAAAAAACAGCGTCATGAGGATTTTTCTGGGACAATTCCGGGACTGTATGGTAATGATCCTGCTGGCTGCTACAGTGATATCGGCGCTTCTGGGCGAGATCACCGATGCTGTCACCATCATCCTGATCGTACTGCTCAATGCCATTCTGGGCTTTGTGCAGGAATACCGTACCGAACGCACCCTGGAAACGCTCCGTGATCTGACAGCACCGGAAGCGTCTGTCCTCCGGGACGGCGCATGGAAGACCATTCCGGCAAGGCAGCTTGTGTGCGGTGACTATATCCGTGTAGAAGCAGGCGACAGCGTTCCGGCAGATTTTGCACTGACGGAAGGGTCAGGACTTGCTGTCAACGAATCGGTTCTGACCGGCGAGTCGGTTCCCGTGGAAAAGCAGCCGCAGGATCCGCTGCCCGAAGAAAACCGACTGCATCAGAAAGGTGTGCTTTATGCAGGAACCGGGGTGCTTCGCGGCAGCGGACAGGGTGTTGTCATTGCAACCGGCGTCCGCACCCAGATGGGGCAGATCTCCGATATGCTGGAAAATATCGAGGATACGATGACGCCGCTGCAAAAACGCCTTGCCGGTCTTGGCAAGGTCGTGGCAGTGCTTTGCATTGGCGTATGCATCGTTGTCTTTCTGGCAGGTGTACTCCGCGGCGAGCCGCTTTTTGATATGCTCATGACCGGTATCACCATTGCCATTGCCGCCATTCCCGAGGGCTTGCCGGCAACCGTGACCATAGCCCTTGCCCTTGCGGTCAGCCGTATGATGAAGCAGAAAGCACTGGTGAACCGACTTCATAGCGTGGAAACTCTGGGCTGTGCAAGCGTGATCTGCTCGGATAAAACCGGAACGATTACGGAAAACCGCATGACGGTAACGGAGATTCATGCAGGCGGTGAAGCCTATACCGTTTCTGAAAAAATGCTTCTCCGGGAGGGAAGTCCTGTGGATACGTGTGCCCATCCTGCCCTCCGGGAACTGCTTCTGTGCGGCGTACTGTGCAGTACCGCTGAGCTTTCTCAGAGCGCAGGCGGTATTCTGAAAGCCATCGGCGATCCGACAGAAACGGCACTTCTGACAGCTGCGGCGAAGGCGGGACTTTATGCCAATATACTCCGCAGACAATATCCCCAGACGAAAATGATTCCCTTTGACAGCGACCGCAAGATGATGAGCGTTACCGTACAGCATGAGGGAGCCTCCTACACCTATGTAAAGGGGGCGGCAGATGTTCTGCTCCGTATGTGCAGGCGGTGCTATGCAGACGGCGTGGTACAGCCGCTGACCGAGGAACTGGCTGGCAGGATCCGGAAGACTCTGTCGGCAATGTCCTCCGGAGGGCTGCGTGTGCTGGGCTTTGCCATGGGAGGCCGTGAGGAGGACCTGATTTTTCTGGGGCTGTCCGGTATGCAGGATCCGCCCAGAGCCTCCGCGAAAACTGCGATCCGCCTTTGCGCACGGGCAAATATCCGCACGGTGATGATCACAGGCGATCATCCCGAAACGGCAGCAGCCATTGCCAGGCAGGCTGACATCCCGGATGGTGCAAATGTTATGACCGGTGCCCAGCTTGATGCGCTGTCTGATGCGGAACTTGCAGCATGTGTCGGAAATTACGGCGTTTTTGCAAGGGTGAATCCCTCACATAAGCTGCGGCTGGTACGTGCCTATCAGGCAAAGGGCGCAGTGGTTGCCATGACGGGGGACGGTGTCAACGATGCACCTGCCATCAAGGCGGCAGATGTAGGGGTCGCAATGGGGAAAAATGGTACGGATGTGGCACGGCAGGCAGCAGATGTGGTGCTTCTGGATGATAATTTTGCAACATTGGTGAGCGCAGTGGAGCAGGGAAGGTGTGTCTATGCCAATATCCGGAAGTTTGTACGGTATCTGCTGTCCTGCAACATCGGTGAGGTGGTGACCATGTTTGTGGGGATCCTCATGGGGATGCCGGTGGTGCTGCTGCCGACCCAGCTTCTGCTTGTCAATCTGGTGACAGATGGTCTGCCGGCAATTGCACTGGGTCTGGAGCCGCCGGAACCGGACCGGATGCACTGCCCGCCCCGAAAGCCGGATGAGGGCTTCTTTTCAGACGGACTTCTTCGGAAGATCGGATTCCGGGGGATCCTCATCGGTTTATGTACACTGGGGGCATTTTCCATGGTGCTGCGACTGGAAGGCTCTCTTGCAGCCGCACGGACAGCCGCCCTCTGCACCCTGATCCTCTCCCAGCTGGTACATGTGTTTGAATGCAAATCTGAGACAAAAAGTCTGCTTCGGATTCCTTTCGGGAACAATAAGAAGCTGATCGGAGCCGTGCTTTTGTCCCTCGGTGTGCTGATCGCAGCGGTACAGATTCCGGTGCTTCAGGTGATTTTTTCCACAGTGACTCTCCATGCATCGGGCTGGCTGTGTGCGCTCGTATTTTCTCTTGCTGTACCGCTGCTGTCTGCAATGGGCATGCGTTCTTCTAAAAAATCAAAGTGATTCTGCATCTGCAAAAGAAAGTTCAGGATGCAGGGCAAGATTGATACCGCAGGAAATCATTCCGGCTGCATGATCGATCAGGCGGTCGATATCCCTTGGTGTTACCATGAGGTTCGGGCGGTCGGAGGGAACAGACTGCTCGGTGAGGCTTTCTACGACTGTATGCAGATCCACAACAGTGGGGACACCGACTGCGATCACCGGTGCACCCAGTGTGCGCTGTGAAAGCTCCTTCCGGCGGTTATCCACACCGCTCCCGGGACAGATGCCGCTGTCGCACATCTGGATGGTCGTCCCCAGCCGCTCAAGAGCAGCGCAGGCAAGAGCGTCTACGGCGATGACAGCAGCAGGTTCGATTTTCCGGCATACAGCAGATACGATCTCGGCTGTCTCCATTCCGGTCTGTCCCAGAACGCCGCTGGTCAGGACGCTGACGGGACGGAGCGAGGTAAGAAAATCTGCTTCGCCTTCCTGCAGTTCGGATTTCAGGTGCCTTGTGGCAAGTACCTTCCCGGCAGTACGGGGACCGAGTGCATCCGGGGTAATGGCACGATTGCCCAGACCGACTACAAGGACAGTACCCTCCTTCGGGAGCAGGCTGGTAAGTTCTGCTGCAAATTCCTCTGCCATCTCCTGATACCGGTCGGAGAACCGGCTGAGTGCAGAGGTTTCCAGTGTAAGATAACGTCCCTTGGGCTTGCCGATCTGCTGCCCGCTCTGATCATCGTCAATGCGGATGTCGGTAATACGGAAGGCATCTCCCCGGATGGTGCTGCGGATGCCGCTTCCATGGACGTTTTTTTCATCCATACGTTCCAGGGCAAGGTCTGTACGAATCTGCATATAGGTATCCTCCTGTGGCGGTTTTCATGGAATTGTGCATATTGCTGTTTTTTGGGGATAAAATATTGTAGGAATCCTTCGGAAATCACTATTGCAATCTTTTGCGAATCATGGTATAATAATCAATAGTCATGATGCGATTTAACCCAATCGGCATCAGCAAATGGTCGTTCCATCTTGCGGGAAACGGTACCGTGTCAATTCCGTTTCTATGATATGACAACGCCATACGGATATCCA
>JAFURN010000053.1 GCA_017480865.1 Ruminococcus sp.
CAAACGATAACGGTACATTGTGTCCCAGCCCATCATCTCAAAGAGACGCTCTGCAAAAATCTTACAGGTGATCTGACGGCTCTTTCTCTTGTCTGCCTTCACAACGCACCAGCGTATCGCATCACGGGCACCGATGTCGCAAGGACGGATTATCAGTTTCTTTTCTGTGGGATTGATCAGAAACTGAATGTACGTTGCATTCTCCAGCTTGCTGATACAGGAGTTATTGAATGTGATGCTTGTACCGCGGATTGTCATAGCGGGGTCAAAGCGGTGGGAGATGAACTCACGTCTGACGACCTGGTATCCTTCAAAGCTGAAATTGGCTTCCTCTGCCAGTCGTTTCGCTTCCAGCTGCTCCTCACGGCTTAATGTCATCTGCTGCTGCGGTGGCTTCTGTATGATAGGCGGCTGTGAGATGTTGAATCTGCTGCCCCATGTCTGCATGGTTTCCATAATAACACTCCTTACATATATTTTTTGTGGTTGCTTTCAGGCCATATCTTCTCGACAAGCAGCTTGTCAAGGTAGGCGCAGATCTCTCTTGCACAGTCGGTGAGATTTTTTTCTCCCATAGGACTCTGCATGATTTCCCTGTATGCCCTGTGCATCACTGCTTCATCAAAGGCACTGTATACCATACGGCTGGATTCATCGTGTATCACACATTCACAGCGATACATATATCCCAGCCAGTAAGCATAGGAAAGGTCATCTACGTTGTTGTTCTCTGTTTCCGGCAGCTCCAGCAGAGCTTTTGGTGTATGTTTCAGTTCTGCTTCATATGCCCTCGAAAGTACCAGACTCTTGTTATCTGTCTCCTTGGCTTTTGAAACAATATCCTCGATCCAGTAAAGGGACTCAATAATGGTTCTCGGATTTTGTATCAGCACCGGTATCTGCAAAAGCCCTGTCAGTGCTGTCTCTACTTCATTTGAAAAGGAGAAGCAGTAATCGAGGACACCGGCAAGCTGACTGGTCATGTACAGCGGCACAAATTCCTCCATCGGAAATCCCATAGCCGCTGCCTCCATGAACAGAGCGCCTTGCTTGTGACAATAGATCCTGTCCTTTTCAGTGAATTCACGCTGTGCACCCAACACCTTCTGGTTTTTCGGTGCAGCTCTCTCCAGCCACATCATACGCTTGACATTGGCGGAAAGAGGTCTGCTTTTTGATGGATCTCTGGACATTATTCTCCCTCCTCCGTATTTGCTTCGATAATACCACCGGTGCAGACAGTCTTATCCTGCGGCAGCTCCGGTGGATTTTCTTTTATGTCACGAAGCAGACTATCAATTACATGTGCATCGATCCTGTGTGAGGCATCAAGGGGACGAGCTGGTGCAAGCCACTCCTCCCATGTGCCGATACCGTCAATACTGCGGAATGCAGAGGTGTGCTTAAATGCAGGAATCCCGAAAATCTTCTTGCTGATTTCAAATTCTCTCTGAACCTGTTCTGCTATTTCCATAAGCTCCTGCGGTTCATCATCGTCCTCGGGCGGATAGTAGAAGCTTTTTGCATCTTCATTCTGTACAGCCTGCATTTCTGCCTGCTTTCTTGCAATGATGATCTCATCCTTTTTGTTGACAGCTCTGCCGATGTAATTGTCAAGGTCGAAAATCAGAATGTCCTGTACTGTATCATCCGGCATGGGAATCGACATGATCTGACATGGAATGCGATAGCTGTATTCCTTATCCCATCCCATACTTTCATAGATGATTCTGCATAAGGAGCTTGCACCCCTGGACTTGCCGTCCCATTCTATGGCATTTGGGTGAGAAACTTCACATGGCCTGACAATCAGCATACGCTCTACAGGATTAAACAGCATTTCAGCATAATCAGTTTTCATCTTTGCAGTACAGCTTGGATTAAAGGAAATCTCTCTGTGTCCGATTCTGACAACAGGTTCATAAATACGACTGAACATGTCACCGCTGACTACCTGGAATGTCTTGATTACCTCGGCATTGTCCTGCAATTCTACTTCATTCCGATTATTTCCATTCAGCTCATCCTTGATTTTCTGCTCCGCCTCCGTCAGCTCTCGTGCAATCTGCGAAATGCCATGATCATCAATCATGCAGCCGATGCGATGTCCGCTGTCGGGGAGATATTCATTTTCAAGGTCTGTTTCCAGCTCCTCGTCTAGCAGTCCCATTGCAATCTGTGAGGCTCTGTAATAATCCTCTGCATCAAAGCCAGCCCAGGAACGGTTCATGGAGATAAAACCTGTGAGAATACCTTTGTCGATGATACGCATCGGCAGATAGGAACCTTCATGCCCGTACCTACGGCTGTTCAGAATCCTCTGTGCAGCATTCCATACCGCACGGGTAACGATAGCGTCATGATGATCGGGTTGATAGTACTTGTTCTTCTTTCCACGGTTTTTCTTGGATTTGTGATCCTTGAAATTCGGAGTATAGGTCTTTCTGGCAAGCACATCACCGCAGTATCGTTCATTGCGCATGATGTTCAGAACACCGCTGCTCGTCCAGTCGGTATTGAGTGTACCATCCTTTTTTCTGCCACCGGTGGGGATCTGAAGCTCTGTCAATACACTTGCGATTTCTTCTGTTGTACTGCCGTTGAGCAGGGACGCATACATCCACTTTACAACCTGTGCCTGTTGCTCGTTGATCTGGAGCATTTTTCTCTTACCTCCATAAGCATCGGGAATCTCAATCTTGTCATATCCGAACAGGGAAGGGGTGAGAAATCTGCCTCTGCTGAATCTCCATTCC
>JAFURN010000054.1 GCA_017480865.1 Ruminococcus sp.
TACAAGTACAGCCGCAGGTATTTCTCCCATGCTGGATCTCATTCGTGAAGGACATGATCTGCATGGTTTCTCTGCCGCGGATAAAATTGTAGGGAAGGCTGCCGCTATGCTTTTTGCGCTTGCAGGTATCGCAGAGCTGCATGCACAGGTGCTGAGTCGGTTCGGTGCAGAATTGCTGCGAATTCATGGAATCGCCTTTACCTATGATACTTTGACAGAATATATCATCAACCGTAAGGGCGATGGTATCTGCCCCATGGAACAGACAGTGGCAGATATCGATGCAATGGATTTACAGACGGCTTTTGATGCTGTATATGTAAAACGTGAAGAACTCAGAAAGGATATACATCAATGAAAAAATTAGGCTTTGGGTTTATGCGCCTGCCTTTGCTGGATGCAAACGACCAGACTCATGTAGATAAAGAACAGATTTGCCGCATGGTAGATACATTTCTGGAACGAGGCTTTACTTATTTTGATACTGCATACATGTATCACAGCTTCCGGAGCGAGAATATTCTGAAGGAAGTTCTTGTAGACCGTCATCCCCGTTCCGGCTATCAGATTGCTTCCAAGCTGCCCACTATGTTTCTGAAAGATAAGGAGGATATGGAACGTATCTTCAATGAGCAGCTGGAAAAGACGGGAGCAGGTTATTTCGACTATTATCTTCTGCATAATCTCAATGTCAGTCATTATGAGATCGCACAGCGGCTGGATGCCTTTGCATTCGCTGCGGAGAAGAAAAGGGAAGGGCTTGTACGCAGGATCGGCTTCTCCTATCACGATGATGCAGTTCTGCTGGATCAGATCCTGACTGAGCATCCGGAGACAGAATTCGTGCAGCTGCAAATCAATTACCTTGATTGGGAAAACGAAAGTGTACAGTCCAGAAAATGCTATGAGGTTGCTCGGAAGCACGGCAAGGAGATCATTGTTATGGAACCGGTCAAGGGCGGTACTCTGGCAAATGTCCCCCTTCGCGCAGAAAAGCTTCTGAAAAATCATGAACCGGATCTGTCTGTTCCTTCATGGGCCATCCGTTTTGCAGCCAGCCATGAGGGAATTATCATGGTGCTCAGCGGTATGAGCAATATGGAACAGCTTCTGGACAATACCAGCTATATGCAGGATTTCAAACCGCTGAATGCAGAGGAAAAAGCACTGTGCATGAAGGTGACCGATATCATCAATTCGAATGTCACTATTCCCTGTACCGCCTGCCGTTACTGTACTGATGGATGTCCGATGAATATTCCGATTCCGGATTATTTTGCACTCTATAACGCAGAACAACAGGAGATTGAAAAGCCCTTTAATGTACAGGGCGTTTACTATGAAAATCTTGCTGAAAAATATGGGAAAGCATCCGACTGTATTGAATGCAAACAGTGTGAATCACATTGTCCCCAGCATATCGACATTGTTGAGGGGCTGAAAATCGTTGCAGAGACCTTTGAGGATTGATCTGCACCCTGATTTTACAGGAGGCTGCTGAGGAGAAATGATATGAAAAGACTTCTTAAAAATGGTTTGGTCGTCAATGTATTTACGGGAGAAATCGAGAAAAAGAATGTCCTGATAGAGGACGAAAGAATTATTGGCACAGGTGATTACAGCGAATCCGATACGGACATTACAGAAGATCTCACTGGGAAATATATCTGTCCCGGCTTTATTGATGGACATATCCATATCGAAAGCACGATGCTTCTTCCGGAGGAACTCGCCCGTGTTTGTGCAGCACATGGTACAACCGCTATTGTAGCGGATCCCCATGAAATTGCCAATGTGTGCGGCACAAAGGGACTGGATTTCATGCTTGCCGCAAGCCGGCATCTTCCTTTGACCGTTTACATGACATTGCCCTCCTGCGTGCCGTCTACTCCCTTTGATGAAGCAGGCGCCGTACTGGATGCTGAGGTGCTTCGTCCGTATTATCAGAATTCCCGTGTGCTGGGACTTGGCGAAATGATGAACTATCCCGGTGTACTGGCAGGAGATGCAGAGGTGTTCCGGAAAATCCAGGATGCCTGCAGTGCGGGAAAACCTGTAAACGGTCATGCGCCGCTGCTCAGCGGAAAGGACCTGGACCGCTACATTGCAGCAGGAATTCAGGATGATCACGAATGTTCTTCTGCGGAAGAGGCGATGGAACGTATTCGTAAGGGTCAGTGGGTCATGATTCGTGAGGGAACGGCAGCCCGCAATCTCACTGACTTACTGCCGCTGTTTGATCCTCCTTTTTCTCACCGCTGCCTTCTTGTAACAGATGATCGTCATCCTGCCGATCTGCTCCGTGAGGGGCATATCGACAATATCATCCGAAAGGCTGTATCCGCAGGAAAATCTGCGGTAACTGCCATTCAGATGGCGACCATTCAGGCCGCCCGGTGTTTCGGAATACATGGCGTAGGTGCGATCGCTCCCGGCTATGCTGCGGATCTTGTTGTGCTGGATGATCTGGATTCGGTACAGATCCACAGCGTATATCACAACGGCAGAAAAACAGCGGAAAAGGGGAGTGTTCTGCCCTTTGAATCGCCGGATGTTGCAGAAGACCTGCGGAATGATGTATTCAGCTCGTTTTCACTGCCGGAACTTTCTTCCGATTGTTTCCGGATTACGCCGCAGGGTGAAACATGCCGTGTGATTCGTATTGTTCCGGGACAGCTTCTGACAAATGAATGGATCACAGAAATCAACTGGGCATCCCGTAATGGCGTGGATCTTGACCGTGATATTCTCAAGCTGGCTGTTATTGAACGGCACCATAACACGGGACATATCGGTCTGGGGCTGATTTCCGGTATTGGTATGAAAAGCGGTGCCATTGCATCCTCCGTATCTCATGACTCTCACAATCTCATTGTGATCGGTACAAATGAGGAGGATATGGCAGAAGCTGCAAACCGCATCTGCACCATGGGCGGAGGGAATGTGGTTGTCCGTGATGGTGAAATTCTCGCAGAAATGCCTCTGCCGGTTGCAGGTCTTATGAGTCATTTTTCTGCGGAGGAGGTTGCAGCTCAGAATGAAGCGGTCCGCTCCGCCGTTTATCAGCTGGATGTACCGGATGGAATCGAGCCATTTATGAATATGGCGTTTGTAAGCCTGCCTGTAATTCCTTCTCTGAAAATGACTACCCATGGTCTTGTAGATGTTACAAAGCAGGAACTTGTATCCCTGTATCTCTAAACGCGAAACGAAAAAGCCCGGAACTGCGTAAGTTTCGGGCCTTGCTTTTGTTTTGTTATCCAGCTCAGAGTGTATCCCAGGCAGGTGCAAGACCTGCGGCTGTCTTTGCATAGTAGGTGAGTACCGAGGTTGCATCGTTAATGGCAAGGCTGCCGTCACCGTCAATGTCACCTGCTGTCTTTGCCTCTGCTGACAGATCAACCGTCAGATTGGCTGCGCTGCATGCATAAGCGGTCAGAATGGAAGTTGCATCGGCAATATCAACGCTTCCATCATTATTGGTATCGCCCTTTGCATAGGCTGCGGATGTACCCTGTGTGTGGATGGTGATGCCTGCCAAACCTACAGAGCCTACTTCATCCTCATAGAAAATGATATTTTCCCAGTCTTCATCAGTGCCATTGTAATAGACATCTGTCAGTACATCGCAGGAGAAAAATGCACTCATATCAATTTCTTTCAAGGATTTCGGAAGGGTTACGGTCTGAAGACTGGTACAGTCTTCAAATGCCAATCCTCCGATATAAGTAATGCCCTCAGGAATGATGACATTTGTCAGACCCGAACATTTCCAGAATACAGTCCACGGAATTTCCTTTAATGTACTGGGAAATGTAACGTCTGTAAGGGCGGTATTGCGCATAAAAGCACCTGTTGAAAGAGCCGTTACGCCTTCAGGGATGATCACATCACCAGCAGCGGTTCTGCCGTCGATCAGGATATTGTTAACAATAACCAGCGGACTTTCTGCCTGTTTGGCAGTGAGCCACGGTGTATTGACAAAAACACCGCCTTCAATTGTAGTTACGCTCTCCGGGATGGCGATATCTGAAAGATTTGTACAGTCGCTGAATGCGTTGGAACGAATCGTTGTCAAGCTATCAGGAATCGCAACCGACGTAATCTCTTTATTTCCAAAAAAAGCTGCCTCTGCGATTTTATATACGCCGTCCCGTAAAGTTACAGTGCCTGTGCAGGCAGTTCCATCCAGTACAATGTCATTGACAATTACCAGCGGATTTTCTGCCTGTTTTGCTTTCAGCCATGGAGTATCTGCAAAGGTGCTTGCAACACCTGTTGCTGTTATAATTGAATTGAAGGTTGTTATACTGCCTGGAATTTCAATTTGCTCCAGAGCAGTACAGCCTGCAAAAGCCTCCGAACTGATTTCTGTTACAGAATCAGGAATCGTAACAGAAGTCAGACTTGCACAATTTTTGAATGCCTCTGCGCCAATGATCGTAACATGAACGCCGTCGATCATCTCCGGAATCTCCATGGATACGACAGATTCGTCACAATCAGTAATCATGTAGGTGCCGTCTTCTGCATAATCGTAGGTCAAGTCGCCGTATGTCATAGCAACCTGCTGCACAATCGGAAACACAGCCATTTCCGCAGATACGGGCAACTGTGTCAAGCAGGATACCCCCACAATGCCTGCACAAAGTGCAGATAAAATCCGTTTCTTTCTCATAAAAAATCCTCCCATTTTGTAAATATGGCATTTTATGCCTTCGCTATTATAACATACTTTTCAAGAGATTGCAAGAGAAGTTGATATCTGGTTCAGGTGCTTTTTCAATGGTAAACTCCCAGAAGTCCCAGATCTCATCATCAGAGTAATAATTATCGCCTTCCTCTACGCTGATACCCACTTTATATAAACCAGCGTCAGTAGGAATATTATCAATAAGATAACCGCCTGTATCTGCATATATCACTGTAAACTTGCCCATACCAATAGCGTCTGTTGTAACAGTCGCTTCCTTTGCGGTGCCGTCGTATACAAGGTCAGAAGGAGGAGTAAAGGTGAAATGACTTGCTTCAGGATTAGCCTTGTCAATGCTCCATGGTGCCTCGTATGTACCGGTAAAGTTACCGATACCTGTGATGGTCATAGTATAATCTCCGGCATCTGTAGCAGTGTTTCCGGTGATGGTATAATCAACGCCCTCAGTAAGCAGCTCATCCATGATCGTTACTTCAATAAGCTGTGTCTGTTCTTCGCCGTTGTAGGTAAGTGCATTGGTAAGGCACATGCCCAGATTTTCTATATCCTCAGGCAGCTTGCTGAGATCGAATGTACCGCCTATAAGGTCGATCTCATATACATTATCGTAGCATTCAAAAATTGTAAGTGCTGTATTCGCACTCAGGTCAAGGCTGGTCAGCAAATTTCCGGAGCCAGTCGAGAGTTTTCAGTGCAGTGAAATATTCCACACCTGTAAAATCAGCAATAGTTCTGATACCAGCTGAATATAAATATCACGCATTGCTGTATTTTCCTCTGCCGTTGATGCCATTGTTGCAAACTCGGTGCAGAGTGCCAAAAACATAAAACAAAATCAGGAGGTAAGCAATGAGAGTAATTCCGTCAACAGATAATATAGGAGAATACTTAAAAGAAGATGAAAGGAAGGTGTAAATGCACAATTTTCATCGGTGACAATCTAAATTTCACTACACTCATCTTCTTCACTTCCAAATCCGGAACGGATACAGAAAAGATGAATAAGATCGTACCTTAGGAAACATGTGGAAAACTTGCAGAGCCATTGTTCGTTATATTTTTTGTCTGATTTTTTGGGAGATTCCATTTCATATGCAGTGTTTTTACATGAATTATTCCAAAGACAAGGGAACTCTTTCCTCTGAGCCGATCCTGCACATATACATTTCTTCATCTGAAATCAGGATGTAGTATTCTGAATCAATAAGGAGATATTCGTTTCTGGTGCCTTTCTCTTCCTCACAGATTACAGTCCGGATCTCCTTTTTCGGATCACGTCTGTCGATGGATATATAAACCAGAGCATCATCTTCTGTTATTTCAAAGAATCCATCTCCCCCGAAATGGTTCTGAATATAACCGCAGTTTTCAGAA
>JAFURN010000055.1 GCA_017480865.1 Ruminococcus sp.
GCTTGCTGCTGCGATCGTGATCTGACCTGAAAAAATAATCTTCGGATTATTTTTTAGCGGTATGGTTAGTGTATCCTAACATGTTGTTCTATTTTTACAGAGGAAGCTGTAAAATGAAAATGCACTACAAATGAGGAGGTTATTAAAATGAGAATTGCTTTAACGGGCAATCCCAACAGCGGTAAGACCACAATGTTCAATGCTCTGACCGGAAGAAATGAGAAGGTCGGCAACTGGGCAGGTGTTACCGTAGAGAAGAAGGCGCATCCGATTAAGAAAAGCTATTACAGCGGAAGTGAAGAACTGATCGCAGTTGACCTGCCCGGTGCTTATTCCATGTCGCCGTTTACCAGCGAGGAAAGCATCACCAGTTCCTATGTGAAGAATGAGAATCCCGATGTGATCATCAATATCGTGGACGCTACAAATCTGAGCAGAAGCCTGTTCTTTACCACACAGCTGCTGGAACTGGGTGTTCCGGTTGTTGTTGCACTGAATAAGGCAGATATCAACAAGAAAAAGGATACCAGAATCGATACAGCTGTGCTTTCCAAGAAGCTGGGCTGCCCGGTGATTGATACAGTTTCCACATCTTCGGAGGGTCTGAGCGAGGTTGTCAAGGCTGCTGTGGAGCAGGCAGGCAAGTCTCAGAAGGCGCCTTATGTTCAGGGTGATATTGATCTGACCGATAAGAAGGCGGTTGAAGAAGCAGACAGAAAGCGCTTTGTATTTGTAAACAAGATCGTAGCGGATGTAGAAAACCGTAAGGTACTGACCAAGGATAAGAACATCAACGATAAGATCGATGCTGTACTGACAAACAAGTGGCTGGGTATTCCGATCTTTGCCGTTGTTATGATTCTCGTACTGATGATCTCTCAGTACTGGGTTGGTCCGTTCCTTGCAGATACACTGGTAGCGTGGCTCGAAACATTCCAGGGCTGGGTTGGCGGATTCCTTGAAAATGCAAATCCGCTGCTTTACGCACTCCTGATTGATGGTGTGATCGGCGGTGTGATCGCTGTTGTAGGCTTCCTGCCGCTGGTTATGGTAATGTACTTCCTCATTGCACTGCTGGAGGACTGCGGCTATATGGCGCGTGTTTCCGTTGTGCTTGACCCGATCTTCAAGAAGGTCGGCCTTTCCGGTAAGTCGGTTATTCCGTTTGTGATCACAACAGGATGTGCGATCCCCGGTGTTATGGCTTCCCGTACCATCCGTAATGAGCGTGAACGCAGAGCGACTGCAATGCTGGCTCCGTTTATGCCCTGCGGCGCAAAGCTGCCCGTAATCGCACTCTTTGCAGGTGCGTTCTTCGGAAATGACTGGTGGGTAAGCCCGCTGATGTATTTCTCTGGCATCGTACTTATCTTTGTCGGCGCACTGCTTGTCAATAAGATTGCAGGCTATAAGGCAAGAAAGTCCTTCTTCATCATTGAACTGCCTGAGTATAAGGCGCCTTCTCTGCTGAGAGCATTCCAGACCATGTGCAGCAGAGGCTGGGCTTACATTGTAAAGGCTGCTACGATCATCCTGCTGTGTAATACAGCTGTACAGATCATGCAGACATTTGACTGGAGTTTCCAGGTTGCAGAAACTGCGGATTCTTCCATCCTTGCTTCCATTGCAAGCCCGTTTGCATACCTGCTGATCCCGATCGTGGGCGTTCTGTCCTGGCAGATGGCAGCAGCAGCTGTTACCGGCTTTATTGCAAAGGAAAACGTTGTTGGTACACTGGCAGTTTGCTTTGTAGGACTTGAAAACCTGATCGATACCGAAGAGCTTGCCCTGATGGAAGGTGCAGGCGCAGGGGTCGCATCTGTATTCGCGATCACCAAGGTAGCAGCACTTGCTTATCTGATGTTCAATCTCTTTACACCTCCCTGCTTTGCAGCGATCGGCGCGATGAACAGCGAAATGAAGAGCGCAAAGTGGCTCTGGGGCGGTATTGCACTCCAGCTGGGTGTTGGTTATGTAGTAGGCTATCTGGTATATCAGATCGGTACGCTGATCACAACAGGCGCATTCGGTGCTGGTTTCCTGCCGGGTCTGCTTGCAGTTGCTGCTATGGCTGCAATTGTGGTTTACCTGTGTATCCGTTCCGGCAAGAAGCTGAAGGAAGAGTATGCTTTGAATGGTAAAAAGGCAGAAGCTGCGGCAACAGCAGCGAAGTAAGCCAGGAGATACTTATGGAAAATATCATCATTGCGATCGTATTGATTGTGATTGTAGGTCTTGCAGCGTTTTATGTTTACAAGGCGAAAAAAAGCGGAAAAAAGTGTATCGGCTGTCCGGATTGCAGCGCATGCAGTGCTAAGAAGGGAAATGCACCTTGTTCATGCAGAAATCAGTCTGATGATATGACATCCTAAACAGCAGAAACTGAATTTATCATAAACTTTCCGCAAAGGGGACGCAGTATGAAGCTGCGTCCTTTTTGTTTTTTCAGAAAATGCTTGACTTTTTGGATGAAATATTTTACAATTGTTATGTAAAAATGGTGCGCTGTCACCAATGAAAAGAGGAATACTATGAAGAAAGATTATGTACTGAAACGAATCGTATCAGCGTTGACCAGTGCGTCGCTGCTGCTGTCTGCGGCATCGGGTTCTGTTGTGACAGCTGAAAATGCGGCGGCAACGGAGGCAGAAGTTAACTTTGCCAAGGCACTGCAATTGTCCCTGTACTTCTATGACGCCAACAAATGCGGCGATGGGATCACAGACGGCAATCTGGAATGGAGAGGCGACTGTCATGTGGAGGATGCGGAGATCCCGCTGATTCCCATGGGTGAGGATTTCAAGGGGACGAATCTGTCTCAGGAATTCATTGATGAATATCGTGACATTCTTGACCCGGACGGCAATGGTACCATGGACCTGACCGGCGGCTGGCACGATGCAGGTGACCATGTAAAATTCTGTCTGCCGGGCAGCTATGCGGCATCAACTGTGGGCTGGGGTTATTATGAATTCCGTGACGCCTATATTGACGCCGGTCAGCAGTGGCATATTGAGGATGCGCTCCACTGGGTCAATGACTTTTATCTGGATTGTACCTATTTTGATGAAAACGGCGAACTCATTGCCTTCTGCTATCAGGTAGGTGAGGGTAATATTGACCATAACTACTGGAATGCTCCGGAGCTTCAGAATCAGAATCTGCTGGATTTTGCAAGACCGGCTTATTTTGCAACGAGAGAAACTCCGGCTTCGGATATGTGTGCAGGCGTTGCAGCTTCACTTGCAATCAACTATCTGAACTTCAAGGATACTGAGCCGGAATACGCTGAGCGCTCTCTTGAAACAGCGCTGAAGCTTTACGACTTCGCAAGAGAGACTCACACGGAAGAAGAGGGCAACAAGGTTACAAGCCTCGGCTATGACGGAGGCTTCTACCCCTCCAGCTATGACTATGACGAACTGGCATGGGCGGCTGTATGGCTGTATGAATGTACCGGCAACTATGACTACATTGACCATATTATTGCAGTGGATGAAACGACTGTTGGTGATATGGGTGCGCATCCGTACACCGGATATCTCAAGAGAATCATTTCTGATACCGGCAACTGCTGGCAGAATATCTGGGTACACTGCTGGGATACCGTATGGGGTGGCGTATTTGCAAAGCTTGCGCCCATTACCAACTGTTCCCGTGACTGGTATATCTTCCGCTGGAATCTGGAATACTGGTCCGGTATGACGGAGGCGGACGGTGCTGCACTTCATGCAAATGCCGAGGCAAACGGTATCAAGGTTGCCGCAAATGTTCCGGCTGTTACATCCCACAAGTATTTCGGACCGGATGATGAACTGTGGAAGATGTCCATTACCGCAGAGGAGATCGCCGACCTTCCGACAACAGACGGCGCATTCCTTGAAAAAACACCTGCCGGCTTCTCAATGCTCAATAACTACGGTTCTGCCCGTTATGACACAGCAGCCCAGATGTGTGCTCTCGTATATGCAAAGGAAACGGGCGACATGACCTTTGCAGACTGGGCATACGGTCAGATGCAGTATATCATGGGTGATAATCCTCTGAACCGTGCTTATATCGTTGGATACGACCTGGAAAACGGCGCATCTCATCCGCACCATAGAGCAGCTCACGGCTCCAAGACGCTCAACATGTCTGATCCAGTGGATCAGACACATGTTCTTTGGGGCGCACTGGTAGGCGGTCCTGATCAGGATGACTACCACAACGATATTACAAAGGACTATATCTACAATGAGGTTGCCGTGGACTATAACGCCGGCTTCACAGGAGCATGTGCAGGTCTTTATGAATTCTATGGACGGGATGCAGGACATGAGCCGGAGGAGAACTTCCCGCCCTCTGAGGAAAGCATGAAGGGCGAGATCAACGAATTCTATGTAGAGGCAAGAGTGGTACAGGAAAATACAGAACGTTCCCAGGTGGAACTGAGAGTGTATAATGATACATCGATTCCGCCTCGTTATGTAGATGACATGAAGTGCCGCTATTATTTTAACATCAGTGAACTGATCGCCGCCGGACAGAGTATTGATGATCTGACCGTTGAGATCTATTATGATGAGGAAAATGCCAACACCAACGGCGAATCCTTTGCAACCATTTCTGAGCCGGTCAAGGTGGATGACGAAGGTAACTACTACGTGGAGATCAGCTGGCTGGGCTGCGAATTTTACGGTACCCGTACCTTCCACTTCGGTCTGATCGCAGGAATGGATGCCAACTATAAGACCAACTGGGATCCCACGGATGACTACAGCCGTGAGGGTCTGGAGATCAGTGAGGATACTCTGCTGCTGACAGAATTGATTCCGGTTTATGTAGATGATACGCTTGTATGGGGTACGGAACTGGGTGTTGATGCTCCGGTGCCCACGGATCCGACTGAGCCGACAGAACCCACGGAACCGGATACAACAGAGCCGACCAACACAGAAAATCCGGACAGCCGCATTGGCGATGTGAATCTGGACGATGCAATTTCTGTTATGGATGTTGTTTATCTCAACAAATCGATCGCCAAGGTGATCGATCTGAATGAGCAGCAGCGTATCAATGCGAACTGCTGTGCAGATACTGCGATCAATGGTGCGGATGTAACCGCATTGCTTCAGCATATTGTTCGTCTGATCGATGCGCTTCCGATCGTACCCGGCGCATGATCCTTTCTTCACAAGAAGAACTGAGAATATTGCATCATAGGTGCAGCAGTACAAATGCATACAGAGAAGAGAGGAAGCCGGAGATGGCTTCCTCTTTTTTGCTGCCCGGCAACCCATTTTTCTTATTAAATGCACACAAAATCTATTTACAGTATGTGGAAGATTATGATATAATAAAAAGGGATGAAAATCTGGTGAACCAAAGAAAGGATGGATACTATGAATTTACAGCGTCTTACCGGAAAAATTACAGCCTGCATGCTGAGCGGTGCGGTTGCAGCATTATGCATGACAGTGTACAGCAGCGTTTTCCGGGGATATGCAGCCGGGAACAGTACCATTTTCATCAATGAAGTCTGCACGCAGAATAAATCCTATGAGGCACCGGACGGGGGCTGTTACGACTATGCGGAAATTTATAACAGTTCTATGACGGAAGCAGTCGATCTGAGCGGATGGGGGCTTTCGGATAAAGCAAATTCCCCCTATCGCTATACCTTCCCGGAGGGAACGGTTCTGTCTGCACGAGGACATCTTGTTGTATATTGCGATGGAAATGCGGCGGCTTCCGAGGGAATGCACCTTGCCTCCTTCGGACTGTCTGCAAATGGAGAAACCCTGACACTGACAGATGCTGCCGGACAGCAGGCGGATACCCTGACCTTCGGGGTCATCGGGACGGATCACTCCTATGGACGTAAGCCCGACGGTTCCGAATCCTATGCGGAAATGAGCCAGACGCCGGGTCAGATGAATGTGATGGCAGTGATCTATGTGCCGGAGCCGGAATTTTCTGCGGAAAGCGGTTTCTATGCAGAAGGCTTTGATCTTTCACTTTCCGGTGCAGAGGGATATGATATTTACTATACGCTGGACGGCAGCGACCCAACTACATCAGAAACTGCTGTTTTGTATACGGGCGGTGCGATCACAGTCTATGACCCTTCCAACGAGCCGAATGTGCATGCGGCTCACACCTTTGATGAGGGCGCAACGGCGATGTCTCTCTATGAGTACAATGTTCCGGCAAAGCCGGTGGACAAGGCAATGATCGTCCGGGCATGTGCCAAAGGTCCCAACAATATATACAGCGATATCGTGACGAAATCTTATTTTGTCGGACATACAGGCGATGCTACGTATTATGATGATGTGACTGTCGTTTCTCTGGTGACAGATCCGGACAATCTCTTTGACCCGGATACCGGCATTTATGTAGTCGGCAACCAGTATTACGAATGGATGGAAAGTGATGCGTATAAACCGGTGGAAAATGTATGGGACAAAAATCTTCCCACCAACTTTTTCAGTGACGGCAGAGAATGGGAGCGTCCGGGAACGGTGTCTGTATTTGAAAGCGGCGAGCATGTGCTGTCACAGAATATCGGAATTCAGCTGCACGGATCTTCTACGAGAAATTCTCATCAGAAAAGCTTTAATATTTATGCACGCAGTGAGTATGGTGATACCAAGATCCGTTATGAACTTTTTGACGGAGAGAATATCAGCGAAAGCGGCGAAGTGATCGACAAATACGATTCCTTCACCCTGCGCCACTGGGCGGACAGAAACGCCTATACAGATGCACTCAGTGCGGAACTTGCCTCCGGCAGAGAAAATGCGACCCTCCTGAATAAGCCCTGTGTGGTCTTTCTGGATGGTGAGTACTGGGGCTTTTATTATCTTCAGGAGAAGTATTCGGAGTATTACCTGCAATCTCATTATGATGTACCCGAGGAGGATATTGCTTACATCAAGCAGTATGAACTGAAGGAGGGTAGCGATGCAGATTATGGAGACTTTGAAGCCCTGTGTGATTTTGTCCGGGATAACGACATGTCAGATGCATCCAATTACGAGTATTTCTGCTCGCAGATGGATGTGGAGAGTCTGATGAACTTTTTCTGCATCGGTATTTATCTGGGTACGTGGGACTGGCCCAACTGGAACTACGGGGTATGGCGGAACAATGGAGCGTATAATGCCTCCAATGAGTACACCGATGGAAAATGGCGTTTTATGTCTTATGATTTCGACTACACCCAGGGGAATACCTATGAGAGTTATGGCTCTTATACAGGATACAGCTATGATTATCTGAATCGGGTGCTGAATGTCCAGGATGGCGGCTATCCGGGCTGGCTGCTGGTAAATCTTCTGGAGAATGCACAGTTCAAGGAGCAGTTTGCTATCATGTACGAAGATTACTGCAATATGGTCATGAATCAGGAACGTTCCATTCCGCTTCTGGAGAAGTATCATGAAACCAACCGTGAAATGATGATAGATACCCTTGACCGTTTCTGGGGCGGAAGCGGTGTGTCCAGCTGGCATTATACTTATTATGAAGAGAACAAGGAAACGCCGGAACTGTTTTTTGAGCGGCGTTCCGATTATGCACTTTCGCAGCTGAAGAGCCATCTGGGACTGACAGGAGATTATTGCAGGGTAACGGTGACAAATCCTCTGGGCTATGGTACAGTGACGGTGAATACCGCTGAACCGAATCTGAATGACGGTACATGGAACGGTGCTTACTATTCGGATTATCCGATGACGCTTTCGGTAAAGCCTGCTGTCGGCAAGACCTTCATGTACTGGAGGATCACAGATGCCAGCGGCACACGGAATGAAACAGGAGCCCGGATAACGGTCACACTGACCAAGAGTACAAAAATAGAGGCAGTTTATCGGAACATGCCAGTCCGCGGTGATGTGAACCGTGATGGCAGTGTATCTGTGCTGGATGCTGTGATTTTGCAGAAATATTTGCTGGGGATCACAGCGCTGAGTGAGGAGCAGCTTTACTGCGGAGATGTACATACAAACGGCATGGTGAATGCCTTTGACCTGACTGCATTGAAGCAGATCATGTAGGAGCCAATGGTATTTTTATTCTTCTATACAGGTCGTTTTCACAAAATGTATCCAAAATTCCTGTAAACTATTGACATTTGGGCGAAAATGCGATAAAATGTATAATGGAGAAAATTTGTTTTGGAATTTTCTGAATCATGAATGGAGGTTTTACTTATGAAGGGGAAAAAACTGATGACGGGACTGCTGGGAGCAGGTATGCTCTGTACAGCGATCCTGCCGGGATTTGCAGGAACGATTCCTGCGGAAGCAGCGACAGAGGCTGTTGTGATCTACGAGAACGACTTTGAGAGCGGTGATGTCAGTGCTTTCACAGGACGCGGCGGCGTAGAAACGATTGCAGCAACAACAGAGCAGGCGCATTCCGGAAGCTATTCCATGTGCGTCAGCAACCGTGCAAAGAACTGGAACGGACCGCAGTTCCTGCTGGATGACCGCTGTGAGGCAGGTGTAGAGTACACAGTCAGTGCATGGGTACGTGCTGAGTGGTACAACAATATCAACCTGAGCATGGAGTATACGGATGCAGCAGGTGAGCGTCATTATTCTAACCTGAAGTCTGTTACCAACCAGGGCGACGGCTGGAGCGAATTTGCTGATGTAAAGCTGAGTTTTACAGAAGATGTAAGCAAGGTTTATGTGTACTTTGAGTGTAACGATACCGCAAAGATCTATGTGGATGATTTTGCACTGAAGTCTGCGCCGGTATACGATATTCAGGAGGACATCCAGTCCCTGAAGGATGTTTATGCGGATTACTTCAGGATCGGCGGTGCAGTTACAGCAAGCGAGCTGGCGCCGCAGTCTGCACAGAATCTGATCCTCAAGCACTACAACAGCCTGACACCGGGCAATGAAATGAAGCCGGATGCGCTGCTTGACTATAATGCAACCATTGCAACCGGCAGCAACGTTGATCCGCAGGTAAATCTTGCAAGTGCAAAAAGTATTCTGGACTTCTGCCGTGACAATAACATTCCGGTAAGAGGTCATGTACTCGTATGGCATCAGCAGACACCGGACTGGTTCTTCCGTGAGGGCTACGAAGAAGGCGGCGCATGGGCTTCCAAGGATGTTATGCTCCAGAGAATGGAAAACTACATCAAGAATGTCTTTGCTGCAATTGAGGCGGAATATCCGACTGTAAACTTCTACGCATATGACGTTGTAAATGAATGTTACCTGGATGATGGTTCTGCACGTCAGGGCGGTGCAAACGACGGCAGCGCACAGACATCTCCGTGGGTACAGATCTTCGGCGATAACTCCTTTATCGAGCCGGCATTTGAGTATGCAAGAAAGTACGCACCCGAGGGCTGTAAGCTTTACTACAACGACTTCAACGAATATATGCCTGGCAAGACACAGGCGATCTATGATATGGCAATGGACCTGAAGGAAAAGGGTCTGATCGACGGTATCGGCATGCAGTCTCACCTGGATGTTGGCTTCCCGACGGTTTCTGCTTATGAAAAGGCACTGGATAAGTTTGCTTCCACAGGTCTTGACATTCAGGTAACTGAGCTTGATATTACCACTGCTGATATTTCTGAGGCAGGCTTTGAGAAGCAGGCGGAGATCTACAGCGGCATTATGGATGCTTGTGTGAAGTATGCTGACAGCATTTCCGCAGTTGTATTCTGGGGTACAACCGATGATAAGAGCTGGCGTTCTGCAAAATGCCCGCTGCTGTTTGACGGTACCTTCTCCGCGAAGCCGGCATACTACTCCATCATTGATGGTATCGAGTCCACTGGTACAACGGAAACAACGACAACCACGACTACAACAGAAACAACTACAACAATAACGGAAACAACCACAACGACACCGGAAACAACTACAGCAACTACAACAGAACCCACAGAAACTACAACAGAACCCACAGAAACTACTACACCGGAAACAACGACAACTGTAACAGAAACCACAGAAACTACAACAGAAACCACCACAGAGACAACGACAGACACTACAGAATCAACCACAGAAACCACTGTTACAACGACATCTGAAACAACCGGAAGCACTGAAACACCCAAGGATGTTGTTTACGGCGATGTAAATCAGGATGGTGACATTTCTCTGCTGGATGTAGTGTACACAAATAAGTATATCGCAAAGGTGCTTGACCTCAATGACCAGCAGAAGGCAAATGCTGACTGCTACAATGATGGAATCGTGAATTCCTCTGACGTACTTGCACTTCTGAAGTCCATCGTGCGTATAATCGACGCACTGCCTGTAATGCCGGAAGAGGCATAATGGCATAGAATAAAAATGAAGAGCGGCAGCTGCAATTTGATTTTGCAGCTGCCGCTTTTTCAGGTTCTCTTGTAAAGGTCGGGGATATGAATTATCGTTTACTTGATATCGGATGCATTCAGGATGATTCGGAATGAACGGGCGACCAATGGTCGCCCCTACAAATATCCTCCCAAATTACATGAATTGTTGAAATAAATGAATGCAGGGGCGAGCATTGCTCACCTGCCCTGTATCATTGAAATATTGTTACATACGATCATTTACCCCAACAATTAAAAAGAAATTTTTTTCACTCCGGTATGTCAGAAGGATCAGGACAGACCCATGATATAGTCATCAATGGTATTCCAGTCATCTTCATTTGCAGGGCCGTAGCAGCCCTCCTCATCAATGATGATTTCCATAGTAAAGTCTACATTATCCTTGTATTCCAGATTCTCTGCATTGCTCTTGATGGCATCCAGAACGCTGCGTGCATACTCTTCCTCCAGCTGCAGATATTCCTCATCTGACATGGAATCCAGTGCTTCCGCACCGATCTCCTCAAGCTTTTCATTGTAAACATCTACGCATTCCGTGATGTCATCTTCGATCTGCTCCAGCAGGTTGAGAGGCTTGATCGAAACCTTTACATAGCAGCTTTCCTTGCCGCTTTCTGCGGAAGCAATGGTGTATTTTGCTTCCTTCAGCAGATCTGCTGCCAGTGCAGTATATTCTGCATACAGTTCCTCGCTGATATCGTCCGTATAGACTTCGCAGTAATAGGCAAGGGCAGATGCGAAATAATCTACGGTTCCGTCATAGATCTCCTGCGCATCCTCTTCTGTGGCATCGGTCATCTTGATGTAATTGTTGAACTCACCCTTATAGGATGCATCCAGGATTCCGGCAACATAGTCGCTGGAGAAATTGCTGTCTACGCCGCCGCAGCCTGTGCTCAGAACGCCGGTGGCGGCAACAGTCAGTGCGAGTACAGCCGATGTGATTTTTCTCATATAAAAACCTCCAAAACTGAAAATCAATCTTTTCTCATTATAGCACATCACTTCGGAAAAGTCAACGAAAATACCACAGGAATTATGGGGTCTGATGCGGTTGAATATTAGCGAATCTGACGTATATACTATTCCTAATGTTGATTCAGAAAGGAAGAGAATGTATGAAGATTCAGACAGTTATCGGCCGTGAGATTTTAGATTCACGAGGTAATCCCACTGTAGAAGCGGAGATCGTACTGGCAGACGGTACACGAGGCAGAGGTGCTGCCCCCAGCGGTGCTTCCACCGGGCAGTTCGAGGCACTGGAACTGCGGGATGGAGATAAGAGCCGCTATTGCGGAAAGGGTGTCCGCACGGCAGCGGAGCATATCAACCGGGAGATCCGGGAGTGCATTGCCGGAATGTCCTGTTCCCAGCCGGCTGCGGTGGATGCCGCTATGATTCAGCTGGACGGCACAAAGGACAAATCGAAGCTTGGCGCAAATGCCATGCTCGCAGTATCCATTGCACTGGCAAAGGCTGCCGCAAAGTATCACAGCATGCCCTTGTTCCGGTATCTGGGCGGTGCGCATGCAGAGATTCTGCCGGTCCCTATGATGAATGTGCTGAACGGCGGCGCACATGCAGCCAATAACCTGGATGTCCAGGAGTTCATGATCATGCCGGTGGGAGCCGAGTGTTTTTCTGAGGGGCTCCGATGGTGTGCAGAGGTATATCATTCGCTGAAAAAGCGGCTTTCAGAACGCAAGCTCAGTACCGCAGTGGGGGATGAGGGCGGCTTTGCCCCTGATCTGGACAGTGACAGTGCTGCATTGGAACTGCTTCTGGAGGCGATCGAATGTGCCGGCTATCGTCCGGGAAAGGACTTTGTACTGGCGCTGGATGCTGCCGCCAGTGAGTGGAAATGCGGTCAGACAGGCTGCTATCGTCTGCCGAAGAGCGGAAAGGAGTATGCAGCAGAGGAACTGATCTCCTACTGGGAGTCCTTATGTGCTGCATATCCCATCCGCTCTGTAGAGGATGGTCTGGATGAAGAGGACTGGCAGGGCTGGCAGCTGCTGACCGGACGTCTGGGGCAGCGTGTACAGCTTGTGGGAGATGATCTGTTCGTTACCAACACAGAACGCCTTGGAAAGGGAATTCAGGCAGGATGCGGCAATGCGATCCTCATCAAGCCCAATCAGATCGGTACGCTGACAGAAACCATCCATGCGATCCGTATGGCGCAGGATGCCGGTTACGGGGCGATCGTATCCCATCGTTCAGGTGAAACGGAGGATACCACCATTGCAGATCTGGCAGTTGCACTGGGGACCGGTCAGATCAAAACCGGTGCGCCGTGCCGGAGTGAGCGCACAGCAAAATACAACCGGCTTCTGCGGATCGCATCTATGGCAGGCGGCAAGGGCGGCTATATGGGAGCAGGCTGCTTTCCGTTGAGAGGGGGAACGGTATGAGACTTTGCAGGCTTCTTTTCTGGTATGTGCTGTTTCCGGTCGGTGTAGCATTCGGACTGAAGGCACTGAGTGTTTCCCTGAAGGAATCGTGATTTTTCAGACAGTGAATGGCTGTGATCCTGCTGGTTGCCGTGAAATTCCGGCAATCCTTCCGATGCAGGGCTTCTGTCACAGCGATTCACTGTCTTATTATGTTCCCGTTTTTTGCATCCGGAAGGGTCAGGTGCAGGCATTATCAAAAAACAGCTGCCAAAATGACAAATTCACCAAAGAAGATACGGTCTTCTCGCAAAAGACGAAGGATTCTCTGCCGGAATCCGTGCTGTATCGCCTTTTGTCTCTGGTATAATAAGAATCAGTCAGACATATTCGGACAGATATGTTGAATGGTTTTGGAAAGAGGCGGAGATATGCAGAAAAAGACATTGTTTGGTTATTTGATGGAGCGCAAATGGATGACAGCAGAGGAAGTGTCTGCCGCTCTGGGTGTACAGCCGGAGACGATCGAGGAATGGTGCACCCGGAACGGTGCAGTGAAAACAGAAACAGAAGCAATGCAGAAGCTGATGAATCTTCTGTTTGAACAGGCTGAGCCTGGTGAACTTGCAGCAATATTGGAACGGATCGCACCGGGAAGCACAAGGCTGGATTCTGATGTACAGCGTGAGGTTCTGGGAAAGGCGCTGGGTATGGAATGGAAGGGTACAGCGGTTACGGTGTCTGTTCCGGCAAAACAGGAAACACAGAATGTACCCATCCGCATTTATCTGCCGCAGAGTAATGAGAAAATACCCGCTTCCATCAAGGCGTTCTGGGAGGTTGTGGCACAGACCGACGTGCCGTCGGAGATCCATATTGCAGACTGGGGCAGCTTTGCACTGGATGAAATGGAGCAGAGCGTATTCCAGTATGTGGCGGAACAGATGCTGCGTGCGGCAAAGCGTGGGTTTACATTGCATATCCTGACACCGGAAACCGGGGAGTATCAGGATATCCCGGTCCTGCTGCGGCGTCTGCATCTGTATCTGAATCCAAGGATTACATATTATCGCATTCCCCGTGGGGCGGAATATCCGGCAAATGAAAGCTGGATGACACTGGGGATGAAGGCGGTTCTGCTGACCCGTGTTCTTCCCGGCGAAGCACCGATCACTACCCTGATACAGGAGCCGACGCTGGCGCAGTATTATTATAACTGGATGCAGATGCTGCTGATTCAGACACGTCCTTTGAATCAGCATACGGGCGAGGGCGATGTGCTGCACATGTACAGCCGCATGAAGGCGGATGTGCATCCTCTTATGACGGTCTATTTTCTGGAGGCTGCACCGTCCTTTCTTCATATGCCGCCCCAGCTTCTGCGGGAGGTCATGCAGGATAACGGCGCAGAGGAAACGCAGATCACAGAATGTCTGCGGATGAGTATGCTTCGTGCCAGTATGCGGAGCATCTGCAAATGTGCCCAGATCTACAATGGTGACCAGATTCTGCATCTGCTTCAGCAGGAGAAATATACAGATCCTCTGCTTTCAGGGATACTCGGAAAGCCCTGCTATATTACAGCACAGCAGCTGAAGAAGCAGCTGCACTTTTTTCTTTCAGAGGTCGAGCATACGAACTATCAGATGTTTCTGCCCTCCTTTGAAATGGATCTGCGTCTGTCGCAGTGCGGTGTTTCCATGACCGTGCAGGAGGACAGCATGACATCTGTAATAGACATATCCCAGCGGAGCCGCAATTTCTACAGCACGGATTTGTCCTGCGTAGGCGGCTTTGCGCAGTATATGGAGCAGCTGCATCGTATGATCCCTCCGGTTAAGCGCAGCGGGAACTGGACAAGACGTCTTCTGAAGCGATATATACAGCTGTAATACGATCGGCAATTGTTTGCAGAAATGGTGATTTCTGATCTGGCTGAAAGGAATACCCGGAGCAGTCCGCGGCAGAAAGCAGTTTGATGCTTCTGGCTGCGGACTTTTCTTTTGAACGGGAGGACATCGATAATAAAATGCTTGCAGAATCAAGAAAAATGTGTTATACTATGCATATATGAATTTTAAGAAAGGGTGAGCAAGGATGGTTTGTCCCGGATGCGGCTTTGAAAATTCCAAAGAAGCAGAATTCTGTACATCCTGCGGATGCAGGATACAGGAGCAGAAGGATGCCTTTTTGTGGAGTGAGCTTCCGCAGATGCCTGTGTTTCATACAGCAGCCGGAGAGAAGCAGACAGAGCAGGAAACCGGTCGCCGCCGCCGTCTGAGCCGCCGTGCACGAAGGCTTTTGTGGCAAGGGGCGATTTTCACCCTGGAAGCATGTATTCTTGCAGGTGTTGTAACAGGTGTGTTTCTCTGGAAGGAGAAGCAGTATCATCCTCCTGTGAATGCGGACAACATTGTCTATTCTTCGGATGATATTGTTATGATGCTGGTGCAGGAGAAGGAAAAGTGGATCCTGGAAAAGCCGGATAACGGATATAATGCCTGCTGCTTTCTGGATCTGGATTTTGACGGCAGTCCGGAACTTATGAGTATTTCCTATAATGGAGACAACGCAGTTACGCAGCTGAATGCATACCGTGTGCGCAGCTGCACGCTGGAGAAGATTCCGGTGGACAAGTGGAAGCCCGAGGAGACAGCCGTTTTTTACGATGCTATGCAGCAGCAGATGTCGCTGCATTATGCACCGGATACCAAGGAGATGCTTTATCTTTGCAGTGATACAAAGATCCTGTCCGCAGAAGAAGGGGAAGCATATACAGGATGCTTCTATTTACAGGAGAGCCGTATTTTTCAGGAGTATTATACAGGGAGAGCCGTCAGCGGAAATCAGAAGAACTATTATGTATATGAAGAAACAGAAAATGGCGAAAAGCTCCCGTCTGCCGTTTCCAGACAGGAATATCGCAGAGAGCAGGAGAAGCTGCTGGATGGGCTTGTCAATCTTCATCTGCGCTATGAGTGGGTCACCAGCAAGGATGACCTCAGAAAGCTGTCCAATCAGAAGCTGGCTGCGCTGCTTCTGCGCAGCTACAGTAATTTTTCTTATGACACAACCGGGCTTGCGCTGCAATAAAATCAATAGAGAAGGCTGCTGCGATACTTGTGTTTGCAGCAGCCCTTTATGCAGTGTTGCCTGAAATAAAACAGGTTCTGTTTTGCATGGAACCATAAAACAGAAGGAGTGTTTGCATTATGGATATCAATCAGAAGCTTGCGGAGGAACTGAAACTCCGCAGAGAACAGGTGGACCGTACCATTGAACTTCTGGACGATGGAAAGACGATCCCGTTTATTGCACGTTACCGTAAGGAGGTCACCGGCTCTCTGGATGACCAGGTTCTCCGTGAGCTGGATACAAGACTTCAGTATCTCCGCAAGCTGGAAGCACGTAAGGAGGAGATCCTTGCTGCCATTGACTCAAAGGGCAAGCTGACCGAGGAACTGACTGCAAGGATTCAGAGCGCAGAAACGCTGGTGGAAGCAGAGGATCTGTACCTGCCTTATCGCCCCAAGAGAAAGACAAGAGCATCTGCTGCGATCGCCAAGGGTCTTGAACCGCTGGCACGTATCCTCATGGAGCAGGATGTTAAGACTGACCCTGAAAAGGAGGCTGAGGCTTTCATAAATGAAGAACTTGAAGTAAAGAGCACTGAGGAAGCGATTCAGGGTGCTATGGATATTCTTGCAGAGGAAATGGCGAATAACGCAGATCTCCGCAAGCAGATGAGAAGATTCACACAGCTTTCCGGCACGATCTTCTCAAAGGCAACGGACGCAGAAGCGGAGACGCCTTATCAGATGTATTACGACTATCAGGAGCCGGTGGAAAAGCTGGTTGGACACAGAGTGCTTGCTCTCGACCGCGGCGAACGTGAGGGTGCGCTGCGTGTAAGCATTGCGCTGCCCGAGGGCAGAGGCGAGGCAGTTGTGGTGCGCAAATTCGTCAAGAATGAAAGTGCCTCTGGTCAGCTTGTCAAGGCGGCTGCGGAGGATGCTTTTTCGAGACTGCTTTTCCCTGCGGTAGAGCGTGAGGTGCGCAGAGAACTGACCGAAACCGCAGCAGAAGCAGCGATCAAGGTGTTTGCATCGAACCTCAGACAGCTTCTTATGGGTGCGCCGTTAAAGGACAGAACCGTTCTCGGTGTAGACCCCGGCTACCGTACGGGATGCAAGCTTGCGGTTGTTGACCCGACAGGCAAGGTACTGGATACAGGTGTTGCGTACATAACGATCGGCGCAGGTGCAAAAATGGAGCAAGGCAAGGAAACCATCCGCCGTATGATCATAAAGCACAAGGTAACAGCTGTATCCATCGGAAACGGTACAGCATCAAGAGAAGCGGAATCCGTAGTTGCAGAGGTTCTGAAAACCATTCCCCATGAGGCGGCATATATGGTAGTATCCGAAGCAGGCGCATCCGTATATTCGGCATCCAAGCTTGCAGCGGAGGAATTCCCGGAATATGATGTATCCCTCCGAAGTGCAGTTTCCATTGCAAGGCGTATGCAGGATCCCCTTGCCGAACTTGTAAAGATCGATCCCCAGGCGATCGGCGTTGGTCAGTATCAGCACGATATGCCCAAGAATGAATTGAAGGCTGCCCTCGACGGCGTTGTAGAGGATTGCGTGAACCATGTAGGCGTTGACCTGAATACTGCGTCCTTCTCACTGCTGTCCCATATTTCCGGCATCAATCAGACGATTGCTAAGAATATTGTTGCATACAGAAGCGAGAATGGCGCATTCACCGACAGAAAGCAGCTGAAAAAGGTTGCAAAACTCGGTCCGAAGGCATTCGAGCAGTGCGCAGGCTTTCTGCGTGTGCCGGGTGCGAAGAATCCGCTTGACAATACAGCAGTGCATCCGGAAAGCTATGACGCAGCTAAGAGCATCCTTTCTGAATGCGGCTTCTCACTGGCTGATCTTTCCGGAAAGGCTCTCTCTGAGATTCCGGTGCTTGCTGAGAAAAAGGGGATCTCCTCCATTGCAGAGAAGGCAGGCGTGGGCGTACCTACCGTTACGGATATTGTAAAGGAGCTTGCAAAACCCGGACGTGACCCTCGTGATGAGCTGCCGCCGCCCCTCATGCGCAGCGGTGATATTATGGAAATGAAGGACTTAAAGCCAGGTATGGAACTTGTGGGAACGGTCAGAAACGTTATAGATTTCGGTTGTTTTGTGGATATCGGCGTTCACGAGGATGGTCTGGTGCATATTTCGCAGCTTTCAAACCGCAGAGTGAAGCATCCGCTCGATGTAGTAAAGGTCGGCGAGGTAGTAAAGGTGCGTGTACTGGATGTGGACGTGAAGCGGAAGCGTATTGCGCTGACAATGAGGACAGATGCGCCGAAGGCGAAGAAGTGAGAGGAAAGAGCAGGATGAAAAAATCTTTTGAGAGGATAAACGCAGTCCTGATGAGTGCAGTGCTGTGCTTTTTCTGCACATCGTTTGCTGTGCAGGCAGAGGAATGGAGTTCAGAAAAGACCTATACTTATGGAGAACTGACTTATACGATCACAGAAGAAAATACGATCTGCATAACCGGATGCAGCGAAGAAGCTGTCTCCATTCAGGTTCCCGCAGAAATTGGCGGAATCCCGGTGAAATCCCTGGGTGAATGTGCATTTTATTATTGTACTTCACTCACTGCAGTATCAATTCCGGATACCGTTACGAGCATAGGTGAGGATGCCTTCTGCGGCTGCGAAGCCTTAGTTGAAGTATTCATCCCCGACGGTGTTGAAAGTATAGGTGCAGGCGCATTTTCCTATTGTGATGTACTGGAAACAGTGACGATACCGGACAGTGTTACAAGCATAGGCTTAGGGGCATTTTGCTGCTGCCCTGTGCTTAGCTCCATAACGATCCCCGATGGCGTTACAAAAATAGAAAGGAATACATTCAGAGAATGCAGTTCCATGACTGCGGTAACGCTCCCGGATACAATCGTGAGCATAGGTGACAATGCTTTTCAGAACTGTTATGAACTTGCTTCTATAGACATACCGGACGGCGTTGCAGAAATCGGAGCAGAAGCCTTCAGCGCCTGTACAGCACTGACCGCTGTTACGATTCCGGACAGTGCTCGGAATATTGGAGATATGGCATTTTATTACTGTACTTCACTGACAGAAGTGACCGTCCCCGACAGTGTTGTAAGCATTGGAACGGATGCATTTGATTCCTGCCGCACATTGACAGATATTCATGTAGACGCAGAGAATCAATACTATTCAAGTGAAAACGGAGTTTTGTTTGATAAAAATAAGACAAAGCTGATCCTGTATCCAGGCGGTAAACCGGAAACGGAGTACGTGATCCCGGATGCTGTCAGAGTAATTGCCGATCATGCATTCCAGGGCAGCGATACACTTACATCGGTAGTGATTCCGGATGGTGTTTCCAGTATAGGAGAAAAGGCTTTCTTTCATTGCCAGGGGTTTGATGTGATCGTCCTTCCTGACAGTGTTACACATATCGGTGCAATGGCTTTTGATTACTGCACAAAGCTTGCTTCCATCCGTATTCCGGACAATGTAAAAAGTGTTGGTAAGAATGCATTCAGCTATTGCTATGCATTGACTTCGATCAGGTTTCCTGAGGGCGTTTCGGTCCTGGATGATTTCGTTCTTGAACAATGCTACGATCTGACCGAGGTAACAATAGAAAATCCGTACTGTACAATAAGCGATTCGGAAAGTACGATTTATAAGGATGCTGTTATTTATGGATATCGTAATTCTACAGCACAGGCGTATGCGGAAAAATACAGCAGAGAATTTGTTTCGCTGGGAGATATGCCGGAAATCATGACTGGTGATGTAAATGGAAATGGTTTGATCGATATTTCTGATGCAACGGCAGCGCTTACGATCTATGCACGGACTGCGGCAAGCCTGTCTGTTGACGATTATACAGAAAGTCAGCTGCATGCTGCCGATGTGAACAGCGATGATATTATAACTATAAGTGACGCGACTGCGATTCTGACCTATTATGCACGGGATGCAGCCGGACTGAATCCCGGCTGGGATGATATTGTGAGCGGATAAGGGAGACTTATATGAAAAAATGGAGGATTTTTGCGGCCGCTGCGGCTGTACTGATCCTGGTGTCAGGAGTGCTTTGCGGAATGATTGCCGTTGTATTTCATGATACGATCATTCATAGCGAAGAACGGGAAATCGTTCCAACTACAACGATGGCGATTCTTTACGAAACGGAAAGCGGCAGAGAGATCAGCATTCCTGTTACAGCGGAGTATACTAAGGCAGGAGATGATACATACAGAATACATGTATTCGTCAGTCAGAGTGATGACCAGAAATACTATGAAGCGGAGAATCTGAAACTCCGTCTTGAACTCAGTGAAAAGCTTGAGATCATAAGCGTAAGCCGCTTCTGGGGTGAGGGCGAGAACCGGGGCTCGGAGGTTCAAGGCAGCGAAAGTCCCGATGTTCCGCCGGAAAATGGTATAAAGACACTTGAATATGAAACGGACGACTTCTATATGATTCTTGATGTGTACGTAAAGGGCGATGCAGCAGAGACTGCTGTATTGAAGCTTCAGTATGATATTGCCGGAAAGGGTCGGTACATTTTCAATCATTTTGACGGCATTAAAAGTTCTATTGCGGTAAAAGTGCAGGAACAATAAGGAGAAAATATTGGAAGCAATCACAGAGGTAAGAGAAAACAAGAAAAAATATATCGACCTGCTCCTTCTGGCAGATGAACAGGAGGACATGATCGACCGTTATCTGGAACGGGGAACAATGTATGCTTTAATTGATGAAGATGTGAAAGCAGTTTGCGTTGTTACAGATGAGGGCAGTGGTGTTCTGGAAATCAAAAATATTGCAGTACATCCTCAGTGTCAGAATCATGGATACGGAAAGAAGCTGATCAATTTTATTGAGCAGAAATATCAGAGTACGTACAGAACCCTGAGGGTCGGAACCGGTGACAGTCCCCTTACAATTCCGTTTTATGAAAAAAGCGGATTTACAGAGATCTATAGGGTGAAAAATTTCTTTACGGATAACTATGACCATCCGATTTTTGAGTGCGGAAAACAATTAGTGGATATGGTGTATTTTCAAAAGAACCTGAGATGATCCTGCCGATTGTATCATATTGCTGAAATTGAAAACGGGACTGCATCTGCAGTCCCGTTTTTTTCACATGGAATGATATGGAAAATTTTTTTTATAAAAAGAGAAAAAACGCTTCCTCAATTGTCTAATTAATGAAGCTGAATGAATGCATTCTGAAAGGAGGCTGACAATTTGGACAACGGTGCGAGTAGCTACCGCCGTTTCCTTGATGGAGATCAGGAAGGTATGGTTGAAATCATCTGTGAATACAGGGAAGGACTGACCTTCTATCTATACCGTTTTACCAATGACATCGGCGTTGCAGAAGAGATTACCGAGGATACTTTTGTAAAGCTGTGTACCAGACGACCAAGATTCTCCGGGAAAAGTTCTTTCAAAACGTGGCTTTATACGATCGGGCGCAATTGTGCACTGAATTATATGAAGCGGCGCAGGTTTGTGTCGGATACGCCTCTTCATGAATATACCAGAATTTCTGACGGAATGGACATTGAAGCTGAATACATAGATAAGGAGCGGGGCGTTCAGGTGCAGAATGCCGTTAAAAGACTCCGTCCTGAGTATCAGCAGGTGCTGTATCTGCTCTATAATGAGGAGTTCAGCACGGAAGAGACTGCCCGTATCATGCAC
>JAFURN010000005.1 GCA_017480865.1 Ruminococcus sp.
AGAACAAGTACTCTTCCGCACTTTATTACTATATTTTCCGCAACCGTCTGATCGACAATGCACTCCACGATATGAACCTGCCTGCAAAGGTGCTCAAGCGTGAGATCTATGGTCAGGTCATGAATGAGGTGCGTCTGTACCGCTACAAGAATGCCCACCTGCTCCTGCAGGGTGCGGAGGACTTCTTCAAGGGCGTGGAATGGCTCAAGAAGCAGGACGGCGAAGCACTCCATCAGAAGATCATGGCTGAGGGCTACAAGCTCCAGTATACCGAGGAGCTGGGAGATGACATCCAGTTCATGTTCCCGACTTATGAGAAGTCCATCAATGCCGTACAGCCCACAAATTTCATGCACCGTGTCATTGCTAATCTGACGATCAACGGCACCAAGCTTTCCCCCAAGCACAGCTTCAATATCGTGCCGACCGACGGTGTGCGTCAGATCAATGTGTACCGTACACAGACCATTCTGAACTATGACTATGCAAGCCGCAAGGGCTTTGTGACAAAACGTGATCTCGCAGAAGCCAAGAAGTGTGTTGCAAGACTCAAGAAGCTCTACCGCCTGATCGACAGCAGTTATGAAAAGGCGATCCTCGACTTTGCAGAGCACGGAAAGACACTTCAGACCATGGAATTCTGGGAGCAGTATCTCGGAATTACACAGGATGAGAAGGAGGGAGCGAAGGTATGAGCAGTGAAGTGAAGCTGCCCAAGCTTCCGGATGCAGCCTGCACAGGCTGCGGCGGGTGCAGAAATATCTGCCCCAAGGATGCCATTGTACTGAAGCCCGATCACGAGGGCTTCCTGATGCCGTCCGTGGACGCTGCAAAATGTATCGGCTGCGGAGCGTGCGAAAGAGCATGTCCTGCACTGAATTATACTTCGGAAAGCACCGGAAAGCCTGAGATCTATGCGATCCGTGCCAACAACAAGGTGCGTTCCATCAGCAGCTCCGGCGGTGTGTTCCAGCTGCTGGCACGTCCTTTCATTCTGAAGGGCGGTGCCGTATTCGGTGCGGCATTTGACAAGGAGCTGAAGCTCCGTCATCGGATGGCTGTGACTGAGGCAGAGCTTGGACCTCTGAGAGGTTCAAAGTATCTGCAAAGTGATACCGGTCTGATCTACCGCAAGGTGCAGGAATGCCTGAAAAAGGGACAGAAGGTGCTGTTCGTCGGCACTCCCTGCCAGATCGCAGCACTGAAAAATATCATCAAGGATACAACCAATCTCTATACCCTCGACCTGCTCTGTCATGGTGTACCGTCCCAGCAGGTGTTTGACAAGTATCTTGAGGGCGTTGCCAATGGCAAAAAGGTCAAGGCAGTGAAGTTCCGCAGCAAGAGGTTCGGCTGGACTGCAAACCGTATTCTGGTTGAATTTGAGGACGGCAGCAATTATGTGGGCGATTCCAACGATACATTTGAAAAGATGTTCCTCAAAAATTTCTGCCTGCGTAAATCCTGCTCGGATTGTCCGTTCTCTGAATACGCACAAAGACCGGGCGATCTTTCGATCGGCGACTTCTGGGGCATTTCCAAGGTGGACAAGAGCTGCAATGACGGCAAGGGTACCTCAATGGTGCTGGTAAATAATGCCAAGGGTCAGGAATTGCTGGAGATGATCTATGCAGAGAAGAACCGTGTGCTTGAAGTCAAGAAGATGGATCTGGACTACACGATCCTTCCTAATCGTCTGAAGGCACTTTATGCAAGCAACAAAAATCGTGACCGTTTCCTGAAACTGGTGCAGCGGCTTCCTGCCAAAACAGCACTTGCACGTTCTGTGACAAACCGCTGTGACATTGGTCTGGTGAGCAATTACTATGCGGGCAATTTCGGCGGCAGTCTGACACAGTATGCCCTCTACCACGTTCTGGAGGATATGGGCTATAATGTGCTCATGATCGAACGCCCCAAGACCAGCAGGGATAAGACTTCCATGGAAACATTGAAAATGATCTACAAGGAAGTACCTTATCCGGCAGAAGCACTTGCTCCCCAGTATGACACCAGAGATGATATGCGTGTGCTCAACGACCGCTGTGATATGTTTGTTGTTGGTTCCGACCAGCTGTTCCAGTACGGTCTGTACCAGGCTCTGGACAAGTTCATCGGTCTGGACTGGGCAGCGGATTACAAGAAGAAGATTGCCTATGCCGGCAGCTTCGGTCATGACTTCATCTGGGGTGATGACAAGCTGCTTGCGGAGATGGCGTATTTCATGAGAAAATTCGATGCATTTTCCGTTCGTGAGGAAAGCGGCGTGGACATCTGCCGTGACAGCTACGGCATTGATGCAGAGTGGGTGCTCGACCCCGTATTCCTTGTTGACAGGAAGCATTATGATGCATTGATCGAGAAATCGGATCGTGAGCTGCCGGAGCGTTATATTGGCTCCTACATCCTCGACCCCTCCGAAGAGAAGAAGGAGATCCTCTCCTATGCAATGGAACATACGGGGATGCCTGCTGAAATCTACTCCGAGCTTGGCTACCATCCGGACTACATCAAGCCGCTTGAGGGTCTGAATGTCATTCAGCTCAAGGTGGAGGAACGTCTGCAAAGCATTGCAAACTGCGACCTCTTTGTGACGGACTCCTTCCACGGCACCTGCTTTGCAATCATCACTAAGCGTCCGTTCGTGTCCATCCTCAATTCCAAGCGTGGAGCAAGCCGATTCTATTCTCTGCTTTCCATGTTTGGTCTGGAGGACAGACTCATCACTTCGCTTGACGACCTGAAGGATCGTCCGGAGCTGTTTGAACCGATAGACTTTACAGCTGTGTATGAAGTGCTTGACCGTGAGCGTGAACGCTGCATGAACTGGCTGAAAACACAGCTTCAGGCAGAAAAGCAGATCAGAGCGTTTTCTGACTATGATGCTCTTATGGAACGTTACATGCAGCAGGAAAAGAAGCTGCATGCAATGAGCAGATGTCTGCAAATCCTGATGAAGGACAGCGGAAAGTTCATCTCCACCATTGAGGACATCCATGAATATCTCCGCCAGCTTGCAAAGAACAAGCAGCGTTACCTGATTGCCGTGTCCGTCAAGGATACACCGGGCTTCTGCATTGATGAAACCATTGCACAGGAGCTTAAAGAGCTGGGACTGAAGATTTCTCTTCAGGACAAGCATTGGCACAGCTATCTTGGTGTGCTTGACTGCGGCAAGCTTCTGGAGGAAAAGCTCAGTAAGGAGCAGGAAGCCGTATCCTTTGCAAAGAGGGTTGGCGGCAAGGAGCTGAGAGTCGTCAGCAAGTCCTTCCGAGGCGGCAACCTCGCAAGCATTGTCTATGAAAAGCAGGAGTATTCCTGCAACAGACGTGGTCTGAACATCTTCGTTTATGACAGAGAAAACGGATGTCCGATCGACAGCGTTTGTTTTGATACGCATTCCCGCAAGCTGGAATGCTATCGCAATGATGACATCCTGTGACATCAATACCGCACAATATGTGCAAAAGAATAACAATGGAGGATTACTACTATGAGAAGCAATTATGACTATCTGATCGTTGGCACCGGTCTGTTCGGTGCAACCTTCGCATTCGAAGCTGCTAAGAGAGGCAAGACCTGCCTCGTGATCGACAAGCGTCCGAATGTTGCAGGCAATATCTACACCAAGAAGCTCACAGACGAGGGTCTGGAGGGCATCAGCCAGCACATTTACGGTGCTCACATTTTCCACACCCATGACAAGGCGATCTGGGACTATGTGAACCAGTTCTGCGAGTTCAACAACTACATCAACGCCCCCGTTGCCATCTACCACAATCCCGAAACAGACGAGGACGAGATGTATAACCTGCCGTTCAACATGAACACCTTCTATCAGCTCTTCGGTGCCAAGACACCGGCTGAGGCAAAGGCTGCCATCCAGAAGGAAATCGACGAGTGCGGTATCACAGGTGAGCCGAAGAACCTCGAAGAGCAGGGCATGCGTCTGAGCAAGACCGTATTCACCAAGCTCGTCAAGGAATACACCGAGAAGCAGTGGCAGCGTGACTGCAAGGATCTGCCGGCAAGCACCATCCAGCGTCTGCCGTTCCGCTTCCGTTTCGACAACAACTACTTCAATGATCGCTATCAGGGCATCCCGATCGGCGGCTATACCCAGATCGTAGAGAAGATGCTCGCTGACGAGAAGATCGACGTTCTGCTGGAAACTGACTACTTTGATTTCGTGAAGTCCACCGACATCACCTTCGGCAAGACTGTTTACACCGGTCAGGTTGACGCTTTCTTCGATTTCAAGCTGGGCAGACTCAACTGGAGAACTGTTTACTTTGAGGATGAGGTGCATGACACTGACAATTATCAGGGTAATGCCGTTGTGAACTACACCTCCCACGACCGTCCCTGGACAAGAATCATTGAGCACAAGTTCTTCGAGATCGAGAGCTATGCAGATACCGCAAAGACCGTGATCTCCAAGGAATATTCCACTGAGTGGAAGGAAGGCATGGATCCTTACTATCCTGTCAACGATGAGAAGAACACCGCACTCTACAACCAGTACAAGGCTCTGGCAGATGCTGAGGAAAATGTGATCTTCGGCGGCAGACTGGGTCTGTACAAGTACTATGATATGGACGACTGCATCATGGCTGCACTGGATGCTGTGAAGGCTGAATTTGGCGAGTAATTGCGGAAGGAAGCAGAACTATGTGGATCAAAACGAAAGAAAAGGATGCCCTTTATTGCGTCGCAGGCATCCGTATGAAAAGACTTGTGTCGGAACGCTGCTTTGCCCTCGAGGGAATTGTCGGCAGTGAGGAGACTGCCGTGATCCTCGGTGAGTATCAGACTCTTGAGGAGGCACAGGCGAAATTCAAGGCGTTTGAAGAGTTTCTCTGTGCAGGAGAGGGCAAGGTGTTCTGTCTGTAATCCGGACAGACGCTGCGTCCGTACACCACTTGAAGAAGGGTGTATATGATTAAAACATTAAAGAAATATCGTTATCTCCTTGCACGCCTCGTGCAAAGGGATTTCATTCAGAAATATAAGAAAACATCGCTGGGCATCATCTGGAGTGTGCTCTCACCCCTGTGTGAATTTGCCGTTCTCATGTTCATTTTCAAGAACATGTTCGGACGTGACATGCCGCATTTTACAGTTTATATGCTCATTGGTGTTCTCTCCTATTCTTACTACAGCAATGCAACCACAAGCGGTATGCAGTCATTCCTGTTCAATGCAGGCATCATGCATAAGATCAAACTGCCGACGTGGCTGTTCCCGCTGTCGAAGAATATCTCAGCCGCCATCAATTTCCTGATCACCTGCATCATCATGGTGGTGTTCATGTTCATTGATCAGCTCGCACCAAACTTGAATATGGTATGGCTCCTGTACCCGTTTGTACTGTTCTTTTTCTTCAATCTGGGTCTGAGCCTGATTCTGGCGAGCCTTTATGTGTTCTTTAAGGACGTGCAGTACCTCTATCACATCTTTAACAAGCTGCTGTACTTCTGCTGTGCGATCTTCTGGACACCCGACAGACTGTCGGAAGAAAGTCAGAAGCTGCTGATGATCAATCCGGTCTATGGCTTCATTGACTACGGACGAAGTGTGATCCTTTACGGCGAAGTGCCGTCCATGGAGGCACACCTGATCCTGTTGGGATATACTGTTCTGGTTATGCTGCTGGGTGTTGTGATCTACCGCTGCAACCGGAACAAGTTCATCTTTTATCTGTAAGGAGGCTGGGAAATGGTTGAAGCAAAAAATATTTCCATCCGTTATCTTTCCGGCGAATTTACAGACATCGGATTGAAGGAATGGACGATCCAGAAGATCAGGCGTGAACGCAAGGTCAAGGATTTCTGGGCTGTGGATGATGTTTCATTCCGGATCGAAGACGGCGATTTCATGGGTGTCATCGGTACAAATGGTGCAGGTAAATCCACACTGCTCAAAGCTGTAACGGGCATCCTCCGACCGCAGAAGGGTACCATCACTGCGGAAGGCAATGTGGTGGCACTCCTGGAGCTTGGCACGGGTTTTGACGGAGATCTGAATCTCCGTGAAAACATCCGCATGCGAGGAGCTTTGCTCGGCTACAGCAAACAGTTCATTGAAGAGCGTATCGACGGAATTCTGGAGTTTGCAGAGCTGACAGAATTCCAGTGGTACAAGTATAAGCAGCTTTCTTCCGGTATGCGTTCCCGTCTTGCGTTCTCCATCTGCTGCATGGTGCAGCCGGATGTGCTGATCCTTGACGAGGTGCTTTCCGTCGGTGACGGCAGCTTCCGTAAGAAGAGCGAAAACAAAATGATGGAAGTCATTCAGAGTGGTGCAGCGACCATCTTTGTCAGCCATTCTGTACAGCAGATGCGTAGACTCTGCAACAAGCTGCTCTGGCTCGATCACGGCAAACAGATTGCATATGCACAGACCCGTGAAGAGGCGTTGGAGCTGCTTCGCAAATACGAACGCTATCTGAATGCACGGGCAAAGGATCCGGCAGCAAAGCCCGATCTGTCCGATGTACCGCCGAGTCCGGCGGAGAAGAATCCCAAGGAATCCCCCGAGCTGACAAGGCTTCGCAGGGACTTCCGCAATCGGGAAACAAGCTACCTGAAATATCTGGAAATCCTCCAGGATCTGGTACTCCATCCGGAGAAGATCGGAAACCTCAGGGAGTATTTCCAGAGCCGCAATATCACACATATTGCCCTCTACGGTGAAACCTCCATCCTCAGAACCATTGTCCCGCTGCTCAAAGAGGCTGGTGTGACAATTGATTATGTTGTGGAAAACCGCAAGGCGAGTGCCTACAGCGAAACACTGTATCCAAGGTCGTTGGAACAGTATCCGGAAACGCAGATGCTTTTGATCGCAGACGTGCGTTTGACGGAAGAAATACGGAAAAAACTTGCAAAGCTGACAAAAATACCCTGTTGCTCTATTCAGGATCTGTTCCAAGGCAGATGAAGGGCAATCGGTGAAATTTAAATAGAAAGTTTTTGGGAGAATGTATTATGAGTAAACAAGAGAAAAAATGCGATGTTGCCCTTTCAACTTTGTACTTTGGTCTGAATTACGGCAGCATCCTGACCGCATTCGGATTGTATAAAGCGGTGGAATCCTACGGCATGAAGCCCGCACTCCTGTCCAAGCCCAACAAGCTCTGGACGGATCACTACGCAAATCCTGAGAGCATTGCAAATCTGTTCATCAACAAGTTCTGCAATGTGCTGACCTGTGATGATGACAATATGGCTGACCTGAATGAGCTGGCTGACCAGTTCCTGGTGGGCAGTGATGTGATCTGGAGCTATAATGTAGTCGGCAAGGATACGGATGATCTTTATTTCCTGCCTTATGTTCGCCCTGAGAAGAAGAAAATTGCATATGCACCTTGTTTCGGCGGAAGCTTCCAGCCCAAGGACGGTACACTCAACCAGTATGTAAAGCTGATGCGTCGTTTCAGCGGCATCGCTGTCAAGGAGGATAAGGAAGCAGAGATTCTGCGTAATTCCTTCGGCATTGAGCCTGCAATGGTCATTGATCCGGTATTCCTCTGCGATAAGCAGTGCTATGTTGACTGTGCTGAACAGGCAGCAGCCAAGCATGTAGAATCCGATGATACTTTTATTTTCTCCTCCATTGAAAACTGCGATTCCCGTAAGCGTGCATTCCTGCTCCGTGGCAATGAGATTCTGGTGAAGAATCATTGCAGCGAGCTGCGTAATTTCATCGACATTAACCGTTATCCTGAATCCAAGGCACTGCTCGATCTGGATGTGGCTTACCATAATCGTGTGGAGGATTATCTCTACTACCTGATGCACAGTGAATTTGTGATCACTGATAACTACTATACTATGTGTATGGCTCTGATTTTCGAGAAGCCCTTCGTGGTTCTTGTCAATGAGGATTTTCCGGAGATCTATCGTTTTGAAAGCATTCTCAAGCCCCTCGGTCTTGAAGAGCGTCTGGTTGTGCTGCAGGAGGATCTGAAGAAGAAGGAATACCTGTTCCGTATGCCCATCCGCTGGAATCTGGTGAATGAAAAGCTTCAGGAACTGAAGTCTGCATCCGAGGAATGGCTCAAAGCACAGCTCGGCGTAAAGACAGAAGAAGCTTCGGCTGAAACACCTGCTGAGGCAGAAGTATCTGCTGAGGCAGCAGCTCCCGTTGAAGCAGCACCGGCTGAAGCACCGAAGGAAGAATAAGGGGGATTGCAATCATGAAGAATGTGAATTTTAAATTACAGAATATCATTTTCTATTATGACCAGAAGCTTGACCGACATTGGTGGATGCTCAACCGTCATCATCACATGGAATATGATAAGATCAACAGTGTACATACACTGTATCCTGGTCAGTACGCAGAGTTCTTTACTTATTTCAACAGCTTCTCCCTTGGTAAGTGGAAGAAGTTTACCAAGGTGGAGGATGTGTTCCTGAACCTCCGCTGCAAGGGACATTTCAAGATTGATCTGTTCGGTCACTACCGCAGAGGCAACGAGATCATGCGTGAAGATTACCCGTCACAGGTATTCGATCTTAAGGAAATGACTGATATTTCCATCATGATCCCCCGTGACTCCATCGCTGAGGTTGTCGGCTGGGCAATTGATGTTCTGCATGATGAGCCGGTTCTTACCACACGCTATTATACCAGAAAGGGCGAGCTGGTGGATGAAGAAGAGCTGGAGGAAATGACGGAGGCAGAGATCGCCAAGCTGACTGCAAGAAAGGAAATGGTTGCTCCCAAGCCCCGCAAGTTCTGCGTGGAATCCGGTTACTGGAGCACTGATGTTTCCGAGGATGCGATCAACGATGTCCGCATTGCCATTGCTTCTACCACATTCAAGAAGGAGCAGTTCATTATCCGCAATATGAAGGTACTTGAGCGTGAGCTGTTCTATTCCGATGAGCCTGCAAAGGATCACATCCGCATGAACATTGTCGATAACGGCAGAACGCTGGATCCTGAGCTGTATAACAGCGAATTCATCCACATTTTCCCGAACCAGAATGTCGGCGGAAGCGGCGGCTTTACCAGAGGTATGCTTGAATCCCTCCAGATGGACTGGAATCCGACCCATGTCCTCCTGATGGACGATGATGTCCGCATCATGCCGGAATCCCTGATCCGTACTTATACTATGCTTGCACTTGTCAAGCCCGAGCATGCCGACCGCTATGTGTCCGGTGCGATGCTCTTCATGGAAGATGACAGAATGAACTTCCAGCACGAGGACGTTGGCTATGTCCATGCAGACGGCAGCTACGGCCCCAACAAGCCCCCGATGCCGCTGCATGAATGGCATTGTGTATTCATGAATGATGAGCTTCGTACAACCGAGTATGCCGCTGATTCCTATGCCGGCTGGTGGTACTGCTGTATCCCCGTTTCTACAATCAATACTAAGGACGGTCTGCCGATTCCGGTATTCATCCGTGGTGATGACGTTGAATACTCCGTTGCAAACAAGGCACAGTTCCTCTCTCTGAACGGTATCTGCATCTGGCATCTTGGCTTCGGCAACAAGTTCACAGGTTCTCTGGAGCTGTATCAGGTGCACAGAAACAGCCTGATCCTTCAGGCAATGAGCAAGGTTTGTCAGGATAAGGACTTTGTGAAGAGAATTGATGAGTTCTTCCACAAGGAGCTTGCCCGTCTTTCCTACGCTAACTGCGAACATCTGCTTGATTCCATCGAGGACTATTGTCAGGGCCCTGACTTCCTGCGTGATCCTGCACAGGGCGAACGCTGCATGAAGCAGCAGGGTGCTAAGAATGAGAAGATGATCAATGCAGATCGTGAATATCCCAGCATCCCTGTGGATTGGGGCAGAATTTACTGGAGAGAAGAAAAGCAGCTTACACCGTTCCAGGAATGGCTCTACAAGAATACCTACAATGGTCAGCGATGGATCCCTGCCGGCTGGTTCATCAAGAAGGGCAAGGACGGCAAGCCCAATACCGCAGCCATTGCCTATGACTGGTTTGATGATCCTGCAAAGCAGTACGGTGCAGAACAGATCCTTGCAGTCAATCCCTTCGATCACACAGCCTTCCTCAGAAAGCGTGACAAGAAGAAGTTTAAGGAACTGATGGCAAGACACAAGCGTGTTCTGAAGAACTACTATAAGAATAAAGACAAGATCGCAAAGGCTTACTATGATGCAGCGAAGGAGCTCAAGGGTGAAACCTTCTGGAGAGAGTACCTGCATATGGATGCCAAAGAAACAAACTAATGGAGGCGAACAGATTGGATAAGAAATACGATGTGGCCGTATACGGCCTGTGGTACGGCAATAACTACGGCAGTATCATTACCTACTACGCACTTTCTAAGGTTCTGGAATCCATGGGCAAAACTTATGCCATGATCCGCAACCCTCTGGGAATTGAAATTGATATTGATGGACTTCGCCGTTCCCACCCGCTGAAATTTGCTAAGGGACGCTATGATATTACCCCCCTTTATCGTTTGCATGAGATGCATAAGCTCAATGAGATGTTCGATGCGTTCCTGCTCGGTTCTGACCAGATGTGGAACTACCATCTGAGCAGACCGTACAAGCAGTCCTACTTCTTTGATTTTGCCGATGATGATAAGATCAAGGTTGCATATGCGACTTCCTATGGTAAGGATACCTACATTGGTCCTGATGAGGAAAGACCGATCACACAGACAAATCTGCAGCGTTTTGATGCGATTTCCGTAAGAGACGATTTCTCCAAGAGAATCTGTGAGCAGGACTTCAAAACACCGGCAACGCTGGTGCTTGACCCTGTTTTCCTCTGCCCCGTAGAGAAGTATAATGACCTGATCGCTGAATCCGATTTTTCTGTGGATGGTGAATTCATTTTTGCCTATGTGCTCGACCCCAATCCGAGAATCGGCGGCAGCATCCAGAAAATTGCTGAAACGACCGGAAAGAATGTCATTGTGGTATTCAACGAGAGCAGCGACAAGGAAAAGTGCTGGAACGCCCTGCACATCACAGCTCCCAATGTACGCTACCTGTTTGAACCGACCGTGCAGGAATGGCTGTATCTCTACAAAAATGCAAAGTTTGTAGTAACAGACTCCTTCCACGGCTCCTGCTTCTCCATCATTTTCCGCCGTTCTTTCGTTGTTCTGAAGAACAACGGCAGAGGCGGCAGCCGTTTCAATCATCTGCTTGGCGGCTTTGGTCTGATGAACTATATGGTGGAAAGCCCCGAGGCGATCGCTGACAAGTTCATGGAGCTTGGAATCGATCATCAGGTGGATTATCAGGCAGCATATGAGAAGATCAATGCAGAAAGAGAACGCTCCATGGCGTGGTTCGAGCATGCGATCAATACCCATGTGAAAAAGCCTGTTACACTGCCCACCCCGATCTGTGATGTGCTGGATATGAAGAAATGTACCGGCTGCAGTGCCTGTGCAAATGTATGTCCGGTCAATGCCATCACAATGCAGGAAAATGCAGAAGGCTTCCTCAATCCCGTTGTGGACAGAGCAAAATGCGTGGACTGCGGTCTGTGCGTCAAGAAGTGTATTGCAGTTAACCCACAGTACAAGAATGCAGCTGAGCCTAAGTGCTTTGCAATGATGGCGGATACAGAAACCCGCAAAATCAGTTCTTCCGGCGGTATGTTCAGCGTTGCAGCAGAATACATCCTCGAAAGAGGCGGTTATGTCTGCGGTGCGGTATATACGGATGATTTCCGTGTGGAACACGCTATCATCAGCGATCCCAAGGAGCTGTACAGAATGCGTGGTTCCAAGTACATGCAGAGCAATCCCAAGACCATCTACAGGGAAGTCAAGGAGCTGCTCACACAGGGCAAGCTTGTCCTGTTCACAGGTATGCCCTGTCAGGTTGCTGCACTGTACGCATACCTCGGCAAGGAGTACGACACGCTGTACACAATCGACCTGCTCTGCCACGGCATCACTTCCTCCAAGGTGTTTGAAAAGTACCATCAGGAGGTGCTCGACGGCAAGCAGCTGACAAGACTTGAATTCAAGGCAAAGGAGCCTTGGGGCTGGCATGCCGGCGTTAATGCTTACTTTGCAGACGGCACACACTATGCAAAGCCGCTGGAATCCGATATGTACTTCATCGCCTACCTCAAGTCCATTGCAAAGAATACTGTATGCGGTGACTGTCCTGCCAACAAGCTTCCTCGTCAGGGCGATCTGACGATCGGCGACTTCTGGGGTATCCCCAAGCTCGATCCGTCCATGTCCGACAACAAGGGTACTTCCGTGGTTCTGGTCAATAATCCCAAGGCACAGCAATTCTTTGATGAGCTGAAATCCCGCATGATGGCATGCAGAGAAGAGCCGCTGGAGTCTGCGATCAGAGGCAACCAGATCATCCGCCGTTCCTACAAGCTGCACAAGAATCGTGATGCATTCTTTGAGCACTTTGATACACTCGATTTCACTTCCCTGACAAAGGGATGCTATTATAACACGCTCCACGATGAGCTGTTCCAGGCACTGCTCAGATCCGTTCCCAAGGAGGACCATGAGTTCTACTACCTTGCAAAAGCGGCGGCAGAGCATGCAGGCGGCAGAAGGATCGTTACATGGGTAAGATCCCCCAAGTTTGCGGAGATCCTGCGGAAGCATTTCAACCTGAATGTTGCTTTTGCAGTTACCATGAAGCGTGAAAATGCGAACGGAAAAACCGTAAAGCATATTTCCGAGCTGCGTGGTCATAAGAATGAATACTACGTCGTTGCTCTCGATCCGGGCTACTCCGGCGAAAATTACAAGGCGTTGACCGGTCTTGGCTATCTGGAGATCTACGATTTCATTTTCCGTAAGCCCAAGCCCATTGTGCTGGAAAACTTCAATTGTGCACAGAGCAGATATGCAGATGCTTACGGCAACACCATCGAAGGATTTGACGGTGTGATCGGCAAGGTCATCTTCCGTGGCTGCAACAACCACATTGTACTCGGCAAGAGCATCGGCAGACCTGAAAATCTGGAGCTGGATCTGACAGCCAATACAACAGTCAGAATCGGCGAGGAAACACGCTTTACAGATACCACCAGAATCATGGCTCGGGGACACAATGGTTCTTCCGAAGTGACGATCAAGGAAAGATGCCGTTTCACAGACGCACTCATCCGTCTTTTCAACGATACCCACACTTCCTCCGTGCTCATCAATGAAAACTGCACATTTGAAACAGATCTCGAAGTGCATGCAAATGCCGGTAAGAAGATCGTCATCGGACGTGACTGCATGTTCTCACATGATATTGATCTCTGGGCAGGCGACGGTCATTCTGTATTCGATGTCAAGACTGGCAAGAACACCAACACAGTCTACGACAATCAGTCCGTATACAAGAATATGCTTGTTATCGGCGAACATGTCTGGGTTGCAAAGGGTGCGTTCATCATGCATGGTACAAACATCGGCAACGGCAGCATCGTTGGTGCACAGAGCGTGGTAAAGGGTACCTATCCGAATAACTGCACCATCAGCGGCAATCCTGCTTCCGTAGTTAAGACCGATTCCGCATGGGCAAGAGATATGGTAACTGATGATATGAGCAAATGCGGTGAAGGCTATGCAGCACTGACTAGCTATGCAAAGGCTCCCATCAGTGGTCTGAATGTGCTGGTGATTGGCGGTGCATTTGCAGCTGTGGACAGTGCTCTGATCAAGAAACTGCTTGCTCTTGGTAATCATGTCACATTTGCTGCTCGTGCAAACAGAAAGAGCAATTTCGGATCCAATGTCCACTTTATCCCCATGGAGATTTCCGACGCAGAAAATGCGGCTTCCGTACTTGCAGGTCTTTCCTTTGATGTTGTATATGATAATATGGCAAACTGCTCTTCCTATGTAGATCATATTCTCTCCAATGTGAAGTGCAGACAGTACATCCAGCTTTCCTCTGCGATGACCTATCCCAACCTTACAATTGACATGCAGGAAGCTCAGTTTGATCCGCTCGGCATTACAATGGAGCTTTGCGATCCCAAGGTCGGCTATATCAAGGGTAAAAGACAGGCAGAAGCAATTGCTTATCAGAATTCTGCAGGATGCAAGGCTGTAACAGTCAGAATTCCGTATGTAGCAAGAACTGAAAGACTGTACTACTACTGCAAGCATATTGTGAATCAGACACCCATGAACATCGACGATACTTCCAGATGCTTCCCCTTCATCAGAGATACAGAAGTCGGCAGTTTCCTGCCCTGGATCGCTGCACAGAATTTTGAAGGCCCCGTCAACCTCGCAAGCACGGGTGTAGTGACCATTCAGATGATCCTCAGCTATATCGAGAAGAAGGTTGGCAAAAAAGCCATTATTGACACTGCGAAGGGTGAAAAGGAACCGTTCCATGAGTTCGGTGAATCTTCCTACTCCCTGAACATGAACAAGGCACAGCAGCTCGGCTATCATACGTCCGATATCCATGAATGGTTCTGGAAAATGTTGGATCAGTATATTGACCGTGCACTTCGTGAAGCGAAAAAGTAAACCAAATAACAAAAAGGACTCCGTTCACATTCGGAGTCCTTTTTTTGCTGTCACACTAAAAATCACACCCAAAGCATCGCTTCAGGTGTGATGAATGACTTATTTTTTCGGTGCCGGTGTTTTTTCACAGGCAGACAGTGTTTCTGTCTGATACTTTTCGTATTCTGTCATCGCACGCTCGATTTCATTTTTTGCCACCAGATAGGACTCCGTACCGATCAGATAACATTGCGGCAGCTCCTCACGATTGACAATATTAATCAGCTGCTGAGCGGCAATATCCTTTCTGTTCGGGATGCCTTCTACTTCCTGTGTATAGCGTCCAAGGTCCTTGTATTCGCTGATTTTTGTGTTCATAACAGGGTTATGTGCCATGATCCCAGTCATCATATACACCGGTTCTACCGCCATAAATCGGGCAAAACGCTGGCACTCGGACTTCAAGGTACGGGTAAGACCTTCCAATGCTGCCTTTGCCGCCGAATAGGTAGAAACCCTTGCTCTTGGCTGGATACCTGCAATAGATGAGATGTTGATTACAGTGCCGTTTCCATTTTCACGCATATGCGGCAGAACTGCCTTGATCATATTTGCTGGAATATTGAAATTCACATAGAATACATTCCGCATAATATCTTCAGGGCACTCCTCATAGCTGCACCAGCAATTGGTGGTTGCATTATTCACAAGTACATCAACAGACCCCATTTTTGCAATTGCTTGCTGGATCACGTTCCGGCATTCCTCCGGACTATCCAGCTGGGATTCAATTTTGTGGATACTGTCCGGCATGGAATCAAGATTCGACAGCTTTCTGCTGGTCACTGTTACTGTATAGCCCAGCCGACGCAGACGAAGTGCCAGAATCTTTCCGAATCCGCCGCTTGCACCAGTAATCAGCCAGTTCTGAATCTTCAGATTCCGGTTGCGGGGCAGTACAACTGCCGGCAGTGTGATCTTATCCTTTTTTGCTGCGTCCGTGGTAATCGAGATAGGACGGTACATTTCCGTTTCCTGTTCAAATCTCTGCATTGCCTGCGGGAATTGCTGGTATGCATCCCAGCCAAGGATCAGATTGCGGGGCAGTTCACGATAATTGGCAACCCGGATGATCGCATCAATTGTTTTATTCAGTCTGTTGCTGTAGCCTTTCTTGTGCGGATACAGCTGCGGCAGTTTTTTGTACTCATCAATCTGCGTGCGGACAACTGTTTGACGCTGCATCAGACCCGTATTCAATCCGCCGAGGTTGACGGACATTACACGCATGAACCGCTGTCCTTCAAATTTCACGCTTCTTGTAATTGAATCCGCCGCAAATTTGGATGCAACATAGTATGAGCCAAAATTTCTGGGACGGAACCCGCTAGCAGACGAAATATTGATGATTGTGCCATTTTTCTGCTGACG
>JAFURN010000006.1 GCA_017480865.1 Ruminococcus sp.
AGTGCAAGAATCCTGCGGACGGTACGAGCCTTGTTCCACAAGGATTTTCTTCTCTTAGATTTACTTTACTCGTACCGTCCGCAAAAATTGGTCGCTTCGCTCCCTCTTTTGCTGCGTTTTAAATTCCGCATATGATCTTTTCTTCATACTGTAACAAGATATCCTGGATGTACTTATTTGAGATTGTGCCTTTTTTACGATGCGGAATTTGGTTTGTTTGTTCGGCGAAAAAGCACGTAATTTAAAAGTCAGGTGTTTCGCTCTCTGCGGAGAGCGACCAGGGCTGCCCGCCCTGGACCCGGCAAGCTGGCGCCAGCTTGACCGCCTTTCTGCCTTCGGCAGTTCGCCCGATAAACTACAATTTATATCCCTAACTAAATCGAGAAACAGAAAGAAAATCCCGATGCCTGATTACGGTTCCGGCATCGGGTCTTGACGGAGGTCTTTCGTCAATGAAAAAAAGAAAATAAAAGTGTGTTTCACACCTGATTTTATTATACCCGGATTTCGTGCTTTCTGCAATGTAATATTATGTCTTTGTTAAATGTGAAAACATTATTCATATTTAGGGAATGGAAATACCGCCGGGAACAGTACGTCGCCGGCGGTATTTCAAAAAGTATGTAGAATTGTAGAGGAGATATCGTTTTACTTTTTTGCCTGTTCCTTCAGAAGATCACGGATTTCTGTCAGCAGAAGTTCCTCCTTGGAGGGCTTGGGCGGTGCGGGCTTTTCGTCCTTCTTGCGGCGGAATCTGTTGATGGCCTTTACTACGATGAATACACAGATCGCAGTCAGCAGGAAGTTGATGATCGCCTGGAGAAACAGACCGATGCTCAGCGTGGCACTTCCTACTGTAACACTGATTCCGGCGAAGTTGATACCGCCGATGATCATGCCGATGAGAGGGGTGAAGATGTCATTGACCAGAGATGTAACAATTGCAGTGAAGGCGGAGCCGATGATCAAGCCGACTGCCATATCCAGCACATTGCCCTTGGAGATGAATTCCTTGAACTCTGTTACAATTCCCTTTGACTTCTTTTCCGGTTCTTTTTTTGCTTCGTTTGCCATGATGTTCTTTCCTTTCGGTTATAATATTTTATCCAACGGCTTCAACAGTAGTCGCTGTTGTTGAAGCCGCAATGTCCGCATCTCCGGACACAACTACATTGCCATTGATGTCCGTGGTTACACCGGTAACCTCCTCCACAGGCTTGGTATAGGAAACCAGTTCCCGTGTTTCCTCCAGATCCACGGTGATAATGAAGCCATCGATGTTGTTGCCGGAAACTGTATAAGGATGATCCGGGAGAATCGGCGCATAGGTGACAGCATTTTCCAGATCAGCAGGAACGTAGTATACAGCATAGGCAGCACCGTCACTGTCCACGATTTCCAGAGGTGCTTCTGCCGAATAGTCTTTCAGTTCGTCAATATATTCCTCCAGACAGATGCCGCTCTGCATGATATAGTATGCATGGGGCTTGCCCACATAGCGGTAATGCCAGGATTCATACTGGATGTTTGTGATCTCAGTTTTGTCCGCAGGGTACCGGAGGATATAGCCGTAATCGGCACAATGCTGGTCGATCCAGTCATAATCACCGGTACCATCATAATCGCCGGAGGTGCCGTCCCAGAAGAACAGGGAGAAGTCCAGGGCATAGCCAGTCTCATGCTCACTATGTCCCGGCTTGGCAACCAGCGTAGAGGTGTCCAGTCCGGTTGCAGCAAGGTCAGCATCGTAAAGTGCCTGCTGCTGCTCCAGGGTACGGTAGCCGTCAATGACAAGGATATCATAATGACCAGTTTCCGTGCAGAATCCATCCAGCATATCGTTCAGAGGCTGTATCGCTTCATCCTGCATGCTGATGTCCATACCGCTGACGCTGTAGGACTCTGTTTTTCTATCGTAGAGTGTGGAGATATTTGCACTTGCAGCACTCCGGAAGGGATAATCGCTGTTTACCAGAAGGAGCGAGCCTTCATAGACAGCATCCTGTTCCAGCGCAACATTTTCAAAGATTCCCTCAGTAGGAGGTTCAGTAGGCGGCTCAAGGATGATGTTTCCTTCATCATCTGTACCCTTGACATTTGCCAGTGCTTCTTTTCCGGTCATGGAATCGATCGCAGTCATACCTGCAATCAGCGGATATCCCACTGCAACTGAGAAGCCGCCCAGCAGGACGACCGCACTGATGATATCCAGCGCACGGCGGAATGTATGCTTTTGCTGCTTCTTCTGAGAGACAGGACGGCGGCTTTTGTGTGATGCAGCTGTACTGCCGGATTTATTTTTCTGCTGCTTTGCGGATGCAGCAGTCTGTTTGTTCTTTTCCAAAGAGAACAGCTCCTTTCTCGGGGGAGTTCAAACGAGTTCCCTTTTATTATACCACATATTTTCAGAAATGAAAATAGTTTTTGCGTAATTTTTCAGATTTTTTCACGAATCCTATCAATATCGGGGAGCAGAGCGGTACAAGGGTCTTTTGCACATGTGACAATACTTTACGCATATTAACGATGAAATCTAAAGAAAGTACCGATTTTTGGGGTAAAATGGGTGGATTAGTCTTGACAAGAACGGAGAACTGTGCTATAATCATAGGGTTCTATGGAACGGGTACGGGCTGTCTGCGGGATGGCTATTTTTTATGTGCTTGTGTTCATGGGACGGACAGATGATTTTGAGCAGGAATCACTCTGTTATGGGCGCAGGACGTATCGGAAAGCGCATGAGCAGTGTTTTCCGATACGCCCTGAGAAAAATCTTTTTTTTTAAGGAGAGGCGTATGAATTTTCAATTTCTGGAAGCTGCCGGTACGTATATCTTCAATATGAAGGCAATGGCAATTGTACTGTTCTTCATTTTTGCGATCATCGTAATCGGCTATCTGATCGGTAAGATCTCTGTTAAGGGTGTATCTCTTGGCACAGCTGCAATCTTCCTGGTTGCACTGTTTGCAGGTCACTTCAATGGCGTTATGACTGGTGAGGGCGGCGCATGGGCCGACAGCGCAGGCACAATTGCAAACTATATGAGCCTGGTACAGAATCTGGGTCTGGTACTGTTTGTAACCTCCGTTGGTCTGATTGCAGGTCCCAGCTTCTTCAAGAATCTGAAGAAGAATGCGAAGTCTTATGTATTCCTGGGCGCAATTATCATTCTGTCCGGTGCAGCATGCTGCGCACTGATCATCCTGCTGGTACCGGGTATGAATTCCGCAATGGCAACCGGTCTGATGTCTGGTTCTCTGACCAGTACACCGGCATTTGCAGCTGCACAGGGCGCTCTGGAAGGTCTGATTTCCGATGCACAGTTCAAGGAAATCTCTGTTGGTCACGCAGTTGCATATCCTTTCGGCGTTATCGGTGTTGTTCTGTTTGTACAGATCGTACCGAAGGTTCTGAAGGCAAATATGGATGAAGAGCGTGCAAAGCTGGTTGTAGTTGACACCGGCGCATCTGAAGAAAAGAAGAGTCTCAAGCTGTTTGAGATGGACAAGTTCGGTCTGGGTTCCTTCGCTCTGGTTATTATGGTTGGTCTGCTGATCGGTGCGATCAACATTCCGCTGGGCGGCGGCAACTCCTTCAACCTGGGTACAACAGGCGGTCCGCTGATCATGGGTCTGATATTCGGTCACTTCGGCAGAATCGGCAAGCTGAGCCTGAAGGTAAATGAGCATATGCTCAGCATCTTCCAGGAACTGGGTCTGGTACTCTTCCTGATCGGTGCAGGTATCGACGGCGGTGCAGGCTTTGTTGCAACACTGAGCGAATATGGTCTGATGCTGTTCGTATGGGGCGCAATTATGACCATCGTTCCGATGTTCATCGGCTTCTTCGTTGCAAAGTATGTTCTGAAGATCAGCCTGTTCAACAACCTCGGTTCTATTACCGGCGGTATGACCAGTACACCGGCTCTGGGATCGCTGATCAATCTGACAGGTACTCCGAATGTTGCATCTGCATATGCAGCAACCTATCCGATTGCTCTGATTCTGGTTGTACTGTGCACACAGTTCCTGACATATCTTTAATCTGATTTGACAGATTCCTGCTTGAAATATAAGAAAAACAGCGGTGCAGAGATGATCTGCACCGTTTTCTTTATGCAGCCTGTATAAAGATGGCGTAACGATTTTTACGGAATGGTTAAAAATGCTGGAATCCCCTTGACAAATCGAGAAAAATCTGGTAAAATTACTTCAGCACTTTAGGTCTTTAAAGCCCTAAAACACAAAAATAATAAAAGGAGGCAATTGTAATGATCTGGATTACAATTGTGATGCTTGCAGTATACATAGTTATTATGCTGGGCATCGGAATTTACACATCAAAGAAAACAAAATCCGTCAGTGACTTTGTACTGGGCGGCAGAGGCATCGGCTCCTGGCTGACTGCATTTGCGTATGGTACATCGTATTTCTCAGCGGTAGTATTCATCGGCTATGCAGGCCAGTTCGGCTGGAGTTACGGTATTTCCGCTGCATGGATCGGTGTGGGCAATGCCATCCTCGGCAGTGCTCTTCCATGGCTGATTCTCGGCAGACGCACCAGAATGATGACAAAGTATACGAATGCAAAGACAATGCCGGAATTTTTTGAGAAGAGATTTGATTCCAAGGGACTGAAGATCGCAGCTGCACTTATTGTGTTTGTTTTTCTTATCCCATACACTGCATCTGTATATAATGGTCTGTCAAGACTGTTTGCAATGGCGTTCGGATTTGAGTCAGACGCCGCTTACAAGCTGATCATTGTAGCTATGGCAGTGGTTACAGCTGTTTATGTAATCCTTGGCGGCTATACCGCAACTGCGCTCAGCGACTTCGTACAGGGTATCGTAATGCTTGTAGGTATCGTTGCAGTTGTAGTATGCGTGATCAACGGTCGGGGCGGCTGGTCTGAGGCTGTTTCCAAGATGGCAGAGATTGAATCTGCAAACGGTGCTAAGGGCGAATATGCAAGCATCTTCGGACCTGACCCGATCAATCTTATCGGTGTAGTTGTGCTGACATCCCTGGGTACATGGGGACTTCCGCAGATGGTACATAAGTTCTACGCTATCAAGGATAACGATGCGGTTAAGAAGGGTACAATTATTTCCACAATATTTGCACTGGTTGTAGCAGGCGGTTCTTATCTGATGGGCGGCTTCGACAGACTGTACAATACAGTTGCAGAGGGCGAAACACCTGTATATGATAATATGGTTCCTGTAATGCTGGAAAAGGCTCTGCCTGAGATTCTCATCGGTCTGGTTGTGGTACTGGTACTGTCCGCTTCCATGTCTACATTGTCTTCTCTGGTTCTTACATCCAGCTCTACGCTGACCATTGACTTTGTAAAGCCGCGCATGAAGAAGGAAAACGAAAAGCAGGAAATGCTCATCATGCGCATTCTCATTGCCGTGTTCCTTGTTATCTCTGTGGTTATCGCATTCAATAAGAACGCATCCATCACAACGCTGATGTCCTATTCCTGGGGTGCACTTGCCGGCGGTTTCCTTGGTCCGTATATGTGGGGTCTGTTCAGCAAAAAGGTCACAAAGGCTGCCGTATGGACAAGCTTCGTGCTTGGTATCGGTCTGACCTGTGCTCATATGTTCCTCATCGGCTTCGGTCTGTTCCCGGAACTGAAGGCAGCGGTAGCTGGTTTCTGCCCGCTGAATCTGGCTTCTCCCATCAACCTGGGTGCGATCGTAATGATTCTTTCTATTGTAATTGTTCCGATCGTGAGCATGTTCACAAAGAAGCCGGATGCAAAGCAGGTTGATGACGTTTTCAAGTGCTACACAAAGGAAGCATAAGATATTATGAAAACAAAAATCTTCCTTGTGCTGAATATTCTGCTGATTGCCAGTGCAGCGGTCGCTATCGTATGGCAGCTGTTCTTTGCGGAGGAGCCGAATGTCAGGCTCATTGCACGAGCAGCAGTCCTGTTGATCGTGTATCTTCTGGCTGCATTTGGAATCCGGGTGAAGCGTTCTCCTCTGGATTACATGATTTATGAGGAGAAGTATAAGGCATATCTGGGAGAGGCGTTTCGTACCGATAAGAAAAGCTATCGCAAGCTGATGAAGGCATTGACTCGTTACAATGAGGACAAGCCGGACGAGGCGATCGCAATTCTGGACAAACTCTATACAAGCTGTGCGGAGGCAGATGATTACGCTGCGGTAATGTTCTTCAAGGCACTCTGCCTGGAAGAAAAGCAGAGATTGGAAGAAGCGGCTTCCTGCTATGAGGAGGTTCTGACCTACAACAGAAGCCATGCTACAGCGTGGTCGAATCTGGGGCTGATCTACCAGAAGCTTGGCAGAGGAGAGGAATCATTTCGTGCTTACCGCAATGCGGTGACTTATGATCCGGAAAATGCCTACGCTTACAATAATCTCGCATCTTACTATGTGAAGAATGGCGAGGCTGAGCTTGGGTTGTAGTATGCTTTGAGAGCTATCCAGCTGAATACAAAGTTTTTTCAGCCGATGGGTGCAGCTTCCATGGCATACAAGATGTTGGGGGATGCGGAAAATGCAGAAAAATACTGCCGCATGTACGGTGCAAACGGCGGCAATGCAGCACATCTGCGTGAGGTCCTGAACCGAATATAAAAATGAGAAAGGCTGATGACGGATTGTTTGAAACTCCGCATCAGCCTTTTTGTATGGTTCTGTTCTAATTGTTGGGGTGAATTGTAGTTTATCGGGCGAACTGCCGAAGGCAGAAAGGCGGTCAAGCTGGCGCCAGCTTGCGCGGTCCAGCTGCGTAAGCTGGTCGCCGCCCGCAGGCGGCGAAACTCCTGGCTTTTCAATTACGTGCTTTTGGGTCGAACGAGCAAACCAAATTCCGCATTCAAAAATACTTTCCCATACGGTCAAGCCAATCCAAGAAAGCCATGTTGCAGTACGCAGCAAAGAAAATATGCGGAATTTGAAACATAGCAGGAGAGAAGCACGAAGTG
>JAFURN010000056.1 GCA_017480865.1 Ruminococcus sp.
AACATGGCATTCGGTCTGAAGCTGAGAAAGGTACCGAAGGATGAGATCGCTCGCAAGGTTGAAGAAGCTGCTAAGATTCTGGACCTGAGCCACCTGCTGGATCGTAAGCCGAAGGCTATGTCCGGTGGTCAGAGACAGCGTGTAGCGCTGGGTCGTGCTATCGTTCGTAACCCGCAGGTATTCCTGCTTGACGAGCCGCTGTCCAACCTGGACGCTAAGCTCCGTGCACAGATGAGAACAGAGATCTCTAAGCTGCACCAGAAGCTGGGTACAACATTCATTTACGTAACACATGACCAGACTGAGGCTATGACAATGGGTGACCGTATCGTAGTTATGAAGGATGGTATCATTCAGCAGATCGATACACCGCAGGCTCTGTACGAGAAGCCGGGCAACAAGTTCGTAGCAGGCTTCCTTGGTTCTCCGCAGATGAACTTTGTAGATGCTGTTCTGAAGAAGAGCGACAACTACTATGTAGAGTTCGGTGCAGAAGCTACCAAGACCAGCAAGGCTGTTAAGTATCAGATCGAGATTCCGGCAGCTAAGGTTACTCCGGAACTGGCTAAGTATGTTGACAAGGAAGTTATCATGGGTATCCGTCCGGAAGCAATCCACGATGATGAAATGTTCCTGTCCAACGCTACCACTGGTATTATCGACTGTGATGTAGAAATCACTGAAATGATGGGTGCAGAAACATTCCTGTATCTGAACTGTGTTGGTATTCCGCTGACTGCACGTGTAGACCCGAGATCTACCGCTAAGCCGCAGGATTCCATCAAGGTTGCTCTGGATCCGAACAAGATTCACCTGTTCGACAAGGATGCAGACAACAACCCGACTATCATCAACTGATCTGAATTGAAGATACTTAGAAAGGCTGTCGCAATTGCGGCAGCCTTTTTTGGTTGTGCAGGGATATATTTTATAGTGGGTCTATTTGAATTGTTGGGGTAAATTGTAGTTTGTCGCACGAACTGCCGAAGGCAGAAAGGCGGTCAAGCTGGCTCCAGCTCGACCGCCTTTTTCGACAGACTGAATCATGAAATTCTTCCATGATTTTCAAACGGGAATCGTATCATTTGCCTCGTTTTTGAAAATATGCAAAAAAAAGCCCGCATGAATCCATGCAGGCGTGAAATAAAAGATACAAGGTGTATACCGGTCACGCCTTCCCCCTCTGGGAAAGGGGGCTGCTGATTCGCAAGGTCGTTGGCGGTACACTGGCAAATAAAATTTAGGGGATTTGTGAGGATTACTTAATCCTTGCTTATAGTATATCTGTCCGGGCTTAAAAGAATCTTAAATAGTTACAGCTTTTTCAAAAAAATGTGCAGTCTCCAGTGCAATCTCCATCATCTGGGAGAAGGTGTACTGCCGGTCCTCTGCGGACAGTGCCTCGCCGCGAAGCGGACAATCGGAAATGGTTGCGATACAAAGAGCCTGCTTGCCAGCCTCTGCTGCATTCATGTACAGCGCAGCTGTTTCCATTTCCGTTGCAAGGATACCCATTTTTGCCCATCGGGGCAGATCGCTCTCGCCGCTGTAATAAAAAATATCCGAGGAAAGAATGTTGCCTACACGGACAGCGATCTCAAGTTCCCGGGCAGCTGCTACAGCTTTTTCCAGCAGCGCAAAATCTGCAATGGGTGCATAGGTTCCCGGAAGATGATACTGCTCTGCATACGCAGAATTGGTGCAGGCTGCCTGTGCAATGACCACATCACGAAGTTTGACTGCATCGCTGACGCCGCCGGCTGTACCGATGCGGATGATACGGTCAACATCATATTCGTGAAACAGCTCGTAGGAGTAAATACCCATGGAAGGCATACCCATGCCGCTGCCCTGTACCGATACCGGTACACCTTTGTACAGCCCCGTATAGCCCAGCATATTGCGGACGGTGTTGTAGCAAATGGGGGATTCCAGATAGGTTTCTGCAATGAATTTTGCACGGAGCGGGTCTCCGGGCATCAGAACAGTTTTTGCGATATCGCCTTTCTTTGCGGAATTATGGGGTGTTGCCATGGAAATACCTCCTTTTTATCGGGATCTGATTTGCTTCAGGGTACTGATGATTGCGCTGAAATTGAAGAGGATCACGAAGATCATGCCGATGATCAGGAAGAAGATCTGTCCGATGAATTCGTGAGTTGCCACAAAGCCCAGCACAAACAGCGTTACCAGGTTGATGTAGAATTTCTTCTGGTTGATGGGGAAGTAGATGTACCGGCGTGCATCCTTCTGACGGATGAAGTAGCTGACAAAGTAGCTGGCAAAGGTTGCTACCGCTGCACCGTGAATACCGAAGAGCCATACCAGGATCACATTCAGCACGATGTTGACAACGGCGGCAATGAGACTCGTCCAGAACGAGTGAGAGGTATGCTTGGTTGCAGTGTAAACACTGCTGAAGAACTGGTTCAGGCACATCATGAGTACCGCTGCAACCAGCACCGGCGTGTAGAGATAGGCAGTACCGTATTCCGGGAACTGGCTGGTGTCGATCAGCAGCGCCGACAGCGGACGTACAAAGACGATCATTGCAGCACTTGCAATGAACATAAAGGATGCATAAGCATCGAAAATCCGCTGGTAGAAGCGGCCTCTGTCCTTGGAGTCGTTCTCCATGATGGCAGACATATTCCACGCCTGGAAGAAAATCGTGGAAAACATGGAAATGAGATTCGGGATCTTGCTGGCAATGCCGTAGATGCCGGCAGCACTTTCGCCCACTGTCCCTTCCGGACCCGGCATATAACGGATGAAAATACGGTCGGAAAATCCAGTGATCGTCCACAGCAGCGTGGAGGGGATCAGCGGTACGGCAAAGGCAAGCATGTTCCATATCATTCTGCTGTCCAGCTTCCGGATGTCAAAAAATTTGCGCAGGTCTGCAACGATCCAGAGGAAAATGGCAGACAGAAGATCTGAGCAGATCACAGACAGCATAAAGCCTGTAACCCCCAGCTTGAATCCGGCGATGAATACCACATTGAAAAGGAACAGGGTCAGGGTTGCCAGAATACCATCGAAGGCGAAAAGCTTGACCAATCCCTGAGAGCGGACAAACTGAGAGTTGATCGACCGCATGGACGAGGCGCAGACGTATCCGATCAGCAGCCACGTGTACCCGTCTGCGAAGGGCAGAACCCCCAGCATAGGCGAGACGGCAAGCAGCAGCAGAATGCCGTAACCTGTAATGGCGCAGGCAGAGGTATAGACCTTGGTGCTGCTGTAGCGGCGGTCCAGTCCAAAGCGGATGATCGCCTCCGCCATGGAAAAGGTAACAATGGGAATCAGAAAATTTGCGGTGATCTCCAGCAGTTCCTTGGTGCTGTTGTCGGCAGGATTGATGTTCGCCGTGTACAGCTTGGTCAGGAACAGCAGAAGGATCTTGGAGCCAAAGGAACCGATTGCAAAAATAATCGTGTTCGAGGCGAGTTTCTTGTATTTGTTCATGTCAGACATCCTTTGCATATCATAAAGATAGTATACACATCCATTATACCATATTCTCCGGGAAAATGAAATCCCTTTTGGGAATTATTTGTTATCTTTTGCAGAATCGAAAGAAAAAATATACAGTGCGCACAATCTTCAAGGCCCATTTTTGTGCAGGTATACAAACCGAAAAAAATTTTCCTGAAAATGCAACTTTTTGGATGCCTCGATTGTATAAGAGGTGAAGGGACTTTTAAACGGGATGTCATCATCCCATAGCGCGCGTAAAACCGGAAATCTGCTTTGCCGCGGAAATTTTACTCTGCTGCGCAGAAGGGACGATCTGCCGGGGGGCGGGTTGGCGCAGGAGGCGGCTGCTTTTCAAAAAGGGCAGTGTGAGCGATCACACTGGAAGAGCAGCCGGCAGAAAAATTGCTGCGGCAGAGCCGGTGTTCGGGTAAGAAAGGAAAAAGCGTCGGGGGACGCTGAGTGTTGACTGGATATTCCTCATGTGTTGATTGCTTTCAGGCAATTCTATACCGTGATGCCGGATGATCTGTCTGTGCAGGCTTTGCCGCCGGATCGGCATGGTATCGCTGTACAGTATTGTCCTGAATGCCATGAGGGATGAAAATAATCAAATTCATCTGAGTTTGTTGTGATAAAAAATACTTTGTTTACAGTATATCCAAAGAATAGCCTGATAAATATTGTACACTTAAAGTAGCACAAGCGCGCAGAGTGCAGGCATTTTTGCGGGCAAAGGAGGGAATCTATGTGCTGCATAAGGGAACTGCGGAGGAATCCGATTTTCAGAGAGTGTACAGGCAGCATGTAGACGCTGTATACAGAGTGTGCTTTGGTTTTATGAAAAACAATGCAGACGCCGAGGACGCAGTGCAGGAAACGTTTCTGAAGCTGCTGCAATGCAGCGCAGAACAATCCTTTGAAAGTGCATCTCATGAGCGTGCATGGCTGATCGTCACTGCATCGAATATCTGTAAGAATCACCTGCGCAGCTGGACACGCCAGAAGCGCAAGGAGATGGAAAGCTTTGAGGAATTGCCGGACAGCAGCAGTGCAGAACAGGGAAATCAACATGTGCTGGAGGCGGTCCTGAAGCTGCCGGATAAATACAAGACTGTGATTTATCTTTTCTATTATGAGGAATATTCGTGCAGTGACATTGCGGCGGCACTTGGAAAAAAGGAAACAACGATCCGTTCCCATCTGAAGAGAGGGCGCGCGATTTTAGAAAGAACACTGGGGGGTGAAGCAGATGAATCATGACGAGATAAAAAAGGCATGGGAAAGCCTTACGCCGGATGAACAGACAAAGGAGCGGATGCTCCAGGGAATTCTGGAGAGATCCGCAGCGATGACGCAGGAAGAATCTGCAAAGCCGAAGCCCGTTCCGTGGTATGTACGTCTGAGGGTTCCGATGGGAATTTCAGCGGCTGCCATGGCGTGTGCAATGATTGTGACATTGGCAGTGGATCATCCTCTGTTGGTGAATAATGGCAGTTCCCGCCAGGAACTGCTGGGAACGATGCCGGTCAGTGGGATGCACACCACTGAACCGGACGTTTCTGCGGATACCGTACAGAATCATGGAGCTGGTACGGATGTGACAGACATGACGGTTCCGGAGCAGACAACAACACTGACGGTGGTGCAGCCTGCTGAGACAGAGATATCGGCGGATAAATCCATTGAGCCTGGTATATTTGCAACAGAAACAGCAATTACCCGGACGCCGGTTATCAGCACAGCTGCTACAATACCGGAAAAGGTGACAGTTTCTTCTGCGGCTGTGACTACAGCTCCGGCAACGACGCTGACAACGGCAGAGGAGACTACGGTGCAGACAGAAACGGTAAGTACAGCCGCATCTGAGACGGTTACTACTATAGTTTCCACTGCAACTGCGCTGCCGAGTCTGTATGGTGATATGTACGATTTCAATCATGTCACATGGTCGGGACTGAGTTATGATACAGAGTATCAGACCGTTTCCTATGAAGACCTGAAGACCTATCTTGGTTCGGGTGTTGCGGTAGGCGATACGGTAGATGGTTTTTATACGATTCTGTTGTATGAGATTGCAGGCATGCCCATTGAACGGGGATTTGCGGTGCAATACGCTGGACAGAATGAATTTTATCTGTTTTATTGTGTAGATTAACATTGGATTTTTCAAAAGAGGCTGTTGCATTTCAACTTGCAGCAGCCTCTTTTGCCATGCGGATTTTCGGGAAATACTTGACACTGCGGGCGCACTTTGCTATAATATCTTTATGTATCCGCGGATGTCTGCGGTACAGATCGATTTTGATGATAACAGGCAGGTAAGTGAAAAATGCCGATGAATAAAAGAAAAGACAGAGATCAGTATAAACGGATCTATTCGTTTTTTGCAGCGATTGTCCTTCTGGGGATTTTTACAGCTGCCTTCGGATGGGTCTGGTATGAATGCTACAGCGATACCATTCTGCTGCCCTTCTACAGAAGAGGCAACTGGGTGATGATCGCCATTTATGTGGTGCTGATGCTCCTGTTCAGCAGCGTGTTCGGCGGGCTGAAAACAGGCTATCTCAAGCGGACGGACAGCTTCTATTCCCAGTCCCTCTCCATGCTCTGCGTCAATGTGGTGACGTATTTTCAGGTGAGCCTCATTGCACGTGATTTTGTGGACGCCATCCCCTTTGTGCTTATGACACTGGGGGATATTGCAGTGCTGCCCCTATGGATACTCGTGACCAATAAGCTTTATTTTTCCCTGTATCCCCCGAGACGTCTTGTGATCATTTACGGTGAACGTGCCGCAGCGGACCTGGTGACAAAGATGAGCCGCCGTGTGGATAAGTATATGATCTGTGAGTCGGTGAGCGCAAGTCAGTCATGGACGGAAATGCAGGAGGCAATTGACCGCTACGAGGGCGTTATCCTCTGCGATATGCCCGGACAGATCCGCAACGATATTCTGAAGTATTGCTTCGCAGCAAAGGTGCGTGTGTATGTTGCACCGAAAATTTCAGATATTATCATAAGAGGTGCCGAGGAGATCCGTCTGTTCGATACGCCTCTGCTCCTGTGTCGGAACGGCGGCTTGTCTCTGGAGCAGCGGTTTGTAAAGCGCATTTTCGATCTGACCTTTGCCGTGCTGCTGGGTGTTGTTTGTCTGCCGATCTCTCTGATCGTTGCCCTCTGCATCAAGCTGGAGGACGGCGGTCCGGTGCTTTATAAGCAGAAGCGTCTGACAATCGATGATAAGGTTTTTGAGGTGTACAAGTTCCGCAGTATGATTCAGAATGCAGAGGCAAACGGACCGCAGCTGGCAACAGAAACGGACAGCCGTATTACAAAGGTGGGCAGAGTCCTGCGAAAGTGCCGTCTGGATGAGATCCCGCAGCTTCTGAATATTCTGAGAGGGGATATGTCGGTGGTAGGTCCTCGTCCGGAGCGCCCGGAGCTTGCTTTGCAGTATGAGGAGACTATGCCGGAATTTGATTTCCGTCTCCGTGTGAAGGCAGGTCTGACAGGCTATGCCCAGGTGACGGGTCTTTATGATACCGTCCCCTACGATAAGCTGAAAATGGATATGATGTACATTGAGCAATACTCGCTGCTCCTGGATTTGCGCATCATCATGATGACGCTGAAAATTGCCCTCTTCCCCGGCGAAAGCAATGAGGAGGCAAGCCGCCATGAGCAGCAGCATATAAATTCCACACCGACCCATGAGAAAGAAAATTGAGGTAAATATGAAAATTACAGCAGTGATTATGGCGGGCGGCAGAGGCGAACGCTTCTGGCCCAAGAGCCGTACCAACCTTCCCAAGCAGTTCCTGTCTCTGACAGCGGACAAGGAAACCATGATCCAGAAAACAGTAAGCAGACTCCTGCCTATGGTAGATCTGGCAGATATCTTTGTGGTGACAAATGCACAGTATGCGTCTCTTGTCGAAGAGCAGCTGCCCGGACTTCCGAAGGAAAATATCATCCTGGAGCCTTGCGGCAGAAATACCGCACCCTGTATTTCTCTTGCAGCAGCCGTGATCGGGAAGAAATATGCCGGCGAGGCTATGATGCTGGTGCTGCCCTCTGACCATCTGATCCGCTACGAGGACATGTATATTGATACTCTGCGTAAGGCAGTTTCCGTTGCAGAGGAAGGCAGCCGTCTGGTAACCATCGGCATCACTCCGACCTATCCGGAGACTGGCTATGGCTATATTAAATTTGAGCGCAGTGCCGGCGGTGAGTCAGGCGTATACCAGGTGGAACGCTTTGTAGAAAAGCCCGATCTTGAGACCGCAAAGGAATACCTGGCATCGGAGAAGTATCTATGGAACAGCGGTATGTTCGTCTGGAAGACAAGCACGATTCTCTGGAATCTGGAAAAATATATGCCGCAGGTTTATGCAGGCACACGCGCCATTGCAGCGCATTTCGGCACAGAAAAGTTTGATGCTGCTCTGTCAGAGTGCTATGCTGAGCTTCCCAGTGATTCCATCGACTTTGGCGTTATGGAAAAGGCGCAGGAGATCTATACCATTCCCGGCAGCTTCGGCTGGGATGATGTGGGCAACTGGCTGGCTGTAGAACGCATCAACGAGACAAATGAACTGGGCAACTATGTGGAGGGTGATGTCATCGCCATCGGTACGGAACGCAGCACCATCTGCGGAAAGAACCGTCTCATTGCAGCAGTCGGTGTGGAGGATCTGATCGTTGTGGATACAGACGACGCACTGCTCATCTGCGCAAAGAGCAATACCCAGGATGTGAAAAAGGTCATTGAGACATTGAAGGAACGCAATCGTACGGCATTACTCTGATGCCGCTGATATACAGAAAGGAAGAAAAGAATATGAGCAAACATGCATTGATTACAGGTATTACAGGACAGGACGGTTCCTATCTGGCAGAACTGCTGCTGGAGAAGGGTTATGAAGTTTACGGCATCATGCGCCGTAAGAGTGTTGTGGATTATGGCAATGTAGAGCATCTGAAGGATAAGATCCACTTTATCTATGCGGATATGACAGACGAGATCTCCCTGATTTCTGCAATGCAGATCTCTCAGGCAGATGAGGTGTACAATCTGGCAGCACAGTCCTTCGTGGCAACCAGCTGGGAGCAGCCCATGGCAACTGCGGAGATCGACGCAGTGGGTGTAACCAAGATGCTGGAGGCGATCCGTGTGGTAAAGCCGGAGGCTCGCTTCTATCAGGCTTCTACCTCTGAAATGTTTGGTCTGGTACAGGAAATGCCGCAGACTGAAAAGACCCCCTTCTATCCGAGAAGTCCCTATGGCGTTGCAAAGCTGTATGGTCACTGGATCACCAAGAACTACCGTGAGAGCTATAATCTCTATGCATGCTCCGGTATTCTCTTTAACCATGAATCCGAGCGCAGAGGTCTGGAGTTCGTAACCAGAAAGATCACCGATGCCGTTGCAAGAATCAAGGCAGGCGTTCAGGAGTATATGGGACTGGGCAATATGGATTCCAAGCGTGACTGGGGTCATTCCAAGGACTATGTCCGCGCAATGTGGCTGATGCTCCAGCAGGATACTCCGGATGATTATGTCATTGCAACCGGCGAAACCAGAACGGTCCGTGAGTTCGTAGAGATCGCCTTCGGTCATGTAGGCATTACGGTAAAGTGGCAGGGCAGCGGTGTCGATGAGATCGGTATCGATGCTGCAACCGGAAAGACCATTGTAAAGGTAAACCCGAAGTTCTTCCGTCCGGCTGAGGTCGATGTTCTGCTGGGCAATCCGGCAAAGGCTGAGGCAGCACTGGGCTGGAAGCGTGAGATCTCCTTCTCTCAGCTGGTTGAGCGCATGGTAAAGAATGATGTGGCTCTGGTGGAAAAGGAACTGAAGGTAAAGGCTCTGGCAGAATAAGGGGATAAAGTCTTTTTGATCCGGCAGTTTCTTCAGAAAATGCCGGAGGAGCCCGAGGCGGCGCCTCGGATGGCTGCATTGCAGCCGGAACAAAGCAGAGGAGGGACGAAATGAAAATCGCATTTGACGTACTGCCCCTGATCAGCGAGCGGATGACGGGCATCGGATATTGTCAGGCAGGACAGATGCAGGCGATGATGGCACTGCATCCCGAGGATTCCTATATCCTGCAATTTTTCGCAAACGGTGACGGTGCGGAAAAACGGCAGCGTCTCAAGGCATATGAAAAGGCGCATACAGAATTGCGTCAGGGCAAATGCTCCGGTTATCTGTACCGGCTGGTATCGAATTTCCTCCCCGTACCCTATCGCCATTTCTTCGGCAGCGATGCAGATGTCACACACTTTTTCAACTACATCGTTCCGCCCAAGGTAGACGGCAAAAAAATCGTCACGGTTCATGATATGGTGTATAAATCCTTCCCCGAAACCGTGCGGGGCAGGACCCGGTATATGCTGGAAACGGGTCTCAGACGCTCCCTGAAGCGTGCAGATCTGGTTGTGACAGATTCGGAATTCTCCCGTACAGAGATCATCAAATACTTTCCCTCTGCGGCGGAAAAGCTTCGTGTGGTGCCATGCGGCGTGGACCGGAACCGGTTTCATCCGGTGGAGAATCAGGAACGGATCGAGGAGACGAAAAAGGAACTGGGACTTTCCGGCGAATATTTTCTGTATCTTGGCACACTGGAGCCGAGAAAAAATCTCCGCAGACTCATGCTTGCCTATAACACTTTCCGTAAGGGCAAGGCAGAATATCCGAAAATGGTGCTGGCAGGCGGCAAGGGCTGGATGAATGATGAATTGTTCCGTGCCATTGAGGAACTGGAGCTTTCCCAGGATGTGATCCAGCTTTCCTACGTTCCCGAGGGTCAGATCTGCGCTCTGATGTCCGGTGCGCTGGCATTTGTGTTTCCCTCGATCTATGAGGGCTTCGGTATGCCTCCCCTGGAAGCAATGGCATGCGGCGTTCCGGTGCTGACAACGCATGCAGCATCTCTGCCGGAGGTTGTGGGAGACAGCGCACTCATCTGCGACCCCTATCAGCCGGAGCAGATGGCAGACAGCCTGGAACGGCTCTATCGGGATTCCAAGCTGCGGAAGGAACTGCGCCAGGCAGGACTGCAGCGTGCAAGAATGTTCTCCTGGGAAAATGCAGCGGCGATTCTGTATGATGTGTATCGGGAGGCTGTCAGTGGCTGAGAAAAAATTACGGATCTTACAGGTGAATAAGGCGTATTATCCCCATATCGGCGGTATCGAAAGCCTTGTGCGCACCTATGCAAGAGAACTTCAGAAAAGAACGGACGCTGAGATGCAGGTGCTGGTCTGCCAGGAAAAGGGAAAGACTGTCCATGAGATCATAGAAGGCGTTCCTGTTACAAGAGCCGGAAGCATCGGGACCTATTTTTCCTGTCCCTTGTCCTTCTCCTTCTTCCGGTACTTCCGGAAAATGGCAAAGCAGGCAGATGTGATCCTGTTTCATATGCCGTTCCCCCTGGGAGATCTGGCGTGTCTGCTTTCTGGATTTCAGGGAAAGGTTGTGCTGGCATGGCACAGCGATGTGGTCAAGCAGAAAAAGCTGCTTCTGTTTTATAAGCCCATCCTGAAACGGTTTCTGCGCCGTGCAGATGTCATTATCACCGCAACCCAGGGACATATTGAGAGTTCTGCATTTCTTCCTGCATACCGGGAAAAATGTAAGGTGATCCCTTATGGGCTGGATACGGATAAATATCATGCCGCAGTACGCAGACCGCTTCTGACAGAACAGCTCTGCGATAAAAATGCGGTGAAGGTGCTGTTTACAGGCAGACTCGTTTATTATAAAGGCGTGGAGGTCCTCCTGAATGCATTTGCATCAGTATCCGGATGTGAATTGTTCCTGGTGGGAGCCGGCGCATTGGAGGAGACACTCCGGGAGCAGGCAAAGGGGCTTGAACAAAAGGTACATTTTCTGGGTGTACTGTCCGATGATGACCTGAAGGCAGCCTTTGCAGACTGTGATATTTTTGTATTACCCTCTGTTGCCAACAGCGAGGCGTTCGGCATCGTGCAGCTGGAGGCAATGGTTTACGGCAAGCCCGTTATCAATACCGCCCTGCCGACAGGGGTACCGCATGTCAGTCTTCATGAACAGACAGGACTGACGGTTCCTCCTGAGGATGCAGAGGCACTGGCACAGGCGATCCAGAAGCTGGCGGATGATCCTGTCCTGCGGCAGACATATGGTGCAGCAGCGGCAGAACGTGTGAAGCAGGATTTTCTGGAAGCGGATGTGCTGGAAAGAATTTATCAAACGCTGAAATAGAAAGGCGGAAGGTCAAATGAAAGCAATGGTTATTGGCGCAGCCGGCTTTGTAGGCGGCTATCTGGCAAGACATCTGAAGCAGGAACTGTACTGGAAAACGGTACTTACAAAGCTTCCGGAGGAGACACTGAATGAGCGGTTCTGTACCATTATCGATCTGGATGTGCTCAAGCCGGATGACATTACAGCAGTGCTGCTGGAGCATCGTCCGGATGTGATTTTCCATCTGGCAGCGCAGAGTTCTGTTGCACTTTCCTGGAAGAATCCGCAGATGACAATGACCGTCAATGTGATGGGCTGTATCAATCTTCTGGAGGCAGTCCGCAATATTGAGGGCTATAATCCCCGCATTCTGCTCATTGGTTCGGGTGAGGAATATGGTCATCTTCCCCCGGATGTCAGTCTGGTATCGGAGGAAACTCCGCTGCATCCGGGAAATCCCTATGCAGTAACAAAGGTAACGCAGAATCTGTTTGGTGCGATGTATGCAAAGGCATATGGTATGGAAATCGTTATGGTTCGTGCCTTTAATCACATCGGAGCCGGACAGCAGCCCCAGTTTGTGGCAGCGGATTTCTGCAAGCAGACCGCAGAGATCGTCTGCGGAAAAAGAGAAAATGTCATCCGTACCGGCAATCTCTCTGCAAAGCGGGATTTCACCGATGTGCGTGATGTGGTAAGAGCCTATGGTCTGCTTGCCCAGCGCGGCAGAGCCGGTGAAATTTATAATGTGGGCAGCGGAAAGAGCATTGCCATTGAGGAACTTTTGCAGGAGATCATCCGTCTGAGCGGATTGCACATCCGTACAGAGACGGATCCCGGGAAGCTTCGTCCGGCGGATATCCCCGATGTACGGGCGGATATTACAAAGCTGCAAAAGGATACCGGCTGGTCACCTGAGATCCCCCTTTGGCAGACCTTATGCGAGATGCTTGCATATTTCATCAAGGAGCAGAAGGGAGAAAGATGATGAGTCAGTGGGAGGAACAGGCAAAGACAGAGCCTCGTGTGATTGTGGATACCTATTCGGAGGAGCTTTCCTCGGTAACCAGCAGTCCCGGTATGGTTCTGGTACATAAGTTCGGTGTACGGCAGAATGCCTATAACCGCAGCGTGGAGGAACGTGTGCTGGCGGTGCAGACAGTATGCCGCCGCTTCCAGCGTGAGATCAGTCAGCTTCAGGATGAGAACGTCCGTCTGCGCGCACAGCTGAAAACGGAGCAGGAACGCACCAGACAGCTGTTTGAGCGGATGGCGCATGACATGAAGGTGATGAAGAACGAGATCAATAAGCTTCGTCTGGCAACTCAGCTGAATTCCAATGCCGTTGAGCGGTTGGCAAAAGGCGGAGTGACCGTGCAGGAAACAGAACCAGAGAAGCTTCTGGAAGATATATAAAGAAACAGAGCAGCTGCGGATTTTCATCTGCAGCTGTTTTCTTTTGCGTTTCAAAACCAACTGCTGAAGGCAGAAAGGCGGTCAAGCTGGCTCCAGCTTGCGCGGTCCAGCTGCGTAAGCTGGTCGCTCTCCGCAGAGAGCGAAACTCCTGGTTAAAAAATTACGTGCTTTTTTAAAAGTGAAAAACTAAATTCCGCATTCAAAAAAACTTTCCCATATGGTAAAGCTAATCTAAGAAAGCCTTGTTGCAGTACGCAGAAAAGATCATATGCGGAATTTGAAACATAGCAGGAGAGAAGCACGAAGTGCAAGAATCCTGCGGACGGTACGAGCCTTGTTCCACAAGGATACAGTCTATCGAAAAAAACACATTTTGA
>JAFURN010000057.1 GCA_017480865.1 Ruminococcus sp.
TCCGCCCATATACCCATATTATTATAAAAGGAGTCTTTTCATTATGGAAAATACTGCAAAGGTTTTTTATCAGGAAGATTGTGACCTGTCTCTGCTGTACGGCAAGACCATCGCTGTAATCGGTTACGGCAGCCAGGGTCACGCACACGCTCTGAACGCAAAGGAATCTCTGGGTGATAACGGCCGTGTTATCATCGGTCTGTACGAAGGCAGCAAGTCCTGGGACAAGGCTGTAAAGCAGGGCTTTGAAGTATACACAGCAGCTGAGGCTGCAAAGCAGGCTGACATCATCATGATCCTCATCAACGATGAAAAGCAGGCTTCTATGTACAAGAAGGACATTGCTCCGAATCTGGAAGCTGGCAACATGCTGATGTTCGCACACGGCTTTGCGATCCACTTCGGTCAGATCGTTCCGCCGGCTGATGTTGATGTTACCATGATCGCTCCCAAGGGACCGGGTCATACCGTAAGAAGCGAATACCAGGCTGGCAAGGGCGTTCCGTCTCTGGTTGCTGTTGCTCAGGACGCTACCGGCAAGGCTAAGGATATGGCTCTGGCTTATGGTCTGGCGATCGGCGGCGCAAGAGCTGGTATTCTGGAAACAACCTTCAGAACCGAAACCGAAACTGACCTGTTCGGTGAGCAGGCTGTTCTCTGCGGCGGTGTTTGCGCACTGATGCAGGCTGGTTACGAGACTCTGGTTGAGGCTGGCTACGACCCGAGAAATGCTTACTTTGAATGCATCCACGAGATGAAGCTCATCGTTGACCTGATCTATCAGAGCGGCTTCGCTGGCATGCGTTACTCCATCTCCAACACTGCTGAATACGGCGACTACATCACTGGTCCGAAGGTAATCACTGAAGAAACCAAGAAGACCATGAAGAAGATCCTCCGTGACATTCAGGATGGTACATTTGCGAAGGACTTCCTGCTGGATATGTCCGAGGCTGGCGGTCAGGCCCACTTCCGTGCAATGAGAAAGCTGGCTGCTGAGCATCCGTCCGAAAAGGTTGGCGAGGAGATCAGAAAACTGTACAGCTGGAACAACGAAGAAGATAAGTTCATCAACAACTAATCCGGACATCCGGTAAGAAAGCTGCTTTCCTGAATCGGATCCGTCCTTTCAGGAGAGCAGCTTGTTTTATAGAAAGGGTATAATATTATGGGATTTCTTGATTCATTGAAAAAGATTTTTGATACGGTGGAGGATATTGCCAATTCAGCAGAAAAGAGCATTTCTGCACCAGCAGGAACTGCAAATACAGTGAATGATAATATTCTGTCAACCGGAAACACTCCGGCAAAAGCATCTGTAAAGAGAGAAACAACATTTTTCGGCGGCGAAGAGGGCGACGATGAATTCAGCGTATCCTTCATGCTTTCCGGCGATTTCATTGAGTTCGACAGCCACTGTGAGCTTGATCCGGCGTTCCAGTATGAGCCGCTTAACAAGGAGGATTATACAGAACATAAGGAAGGTCTGCCGAAGGTCTTTATCGGTCCGCTTAACTCTGTTTATGAAGCTGCGGTGCGTTATAATGAAAGCGGAGCTCCGTCAGGCGAAGATTTTGAAAGCATCAGCAATGGTACTTTCCTGTTTAAAGCGATGTTTGATTATTGCGGTGACGCTATGTATACCTATGTATTTTCTGCAGGTACAACACAGGAGAATAATGCTTTTGCAGTGACATATGACCGTAAATTCATAGGTACTCCTCTTGAAAGAAAACTGAAAGCGGCACTCGATGAAGCTGCTGCTACCTATTGCGAAATAAAACAATAACAAATGAGGTGAATGAAATATGAGCAGTAATTTCTACTGTGACGGTGTTGACAAGGCTCCTCAGCGTTCCCTGCTTAACGCTCTTGGTATGACAAAGGAAGAGATGCAGAGACCTATGGTCGGCATCGTTTCATCCTACAATGAGATCGTTCCCGGTCACATGAATATTGATAAGATAGTGGAGGCTGTAAAGCTTGGCGTTGCTATGGCTGGCGGTACTCCCGTTGTATTCCCTGCGATCGCTGTATGCGATGGTATTGCCATGGGTCACGTTGGTATGAAGTATTCTCTGGTAACACGTGACCTGATCGCAGATTCCACAGAATGTATGGCTCTGGCACATCACTTTGATGCGCTGGTCATGATCCCCAACTGCGACAAAAATGTTCCCGGTCTGCTGATGGCGGCTGCAAGAGTCAACGTTCCCACTATCTTCGTAAGCGGCGGACCTATGCTGGCGGGTCATGTAAAGGGTAAGAAGACAAGCCTTTCCAGCATGTTCGAGGCAGTCGGTTCCTATTCCGCAGGTAAGTTTACTCTGGAGGATGTAGAGGAATTCGAGAACAAGGCATGTCCTACCTGCGGTTCATGCTCCGGTATGTATACCGCAAACTCCATGAACTGTCTGACTGAGGTTCTGGGTATGGGACTGCGCGGCAACGGCACGATCCCTGCTGTATATTCCGACAGAATCAAGCTGGCAAAGCACGCCGGCATGGCTGTTATGGAGCTTTACAGAAAGAATATCCGTCCCCGTGACATCATGACGGAAAAGGCATTTGAGAACGCTCTTACTGCTGATATGGCACTGGGCTGCTCTACAAACAGCATGCTCCATCTGCCGGCTATTGCAAATGAGTGCGGCATAAAGATCAACCTTGACATGGCAAATGAAGTAAGTGCAAGAACTCCCAACCTCTGCCATCTGGCTCCGGCTGGTCACGCTTATATGGAGGATCTTAACGAAGCAGGCGGCGTTTATGCGGTTCTCAATGAACTGACCAAGAAAAACCTGATCCACACAGATGTTATGACCTGCACCGGAAAGACTCTGGGCGAGAATATAAGCGGTGTGATCAACAAGAACCACGACATCATCCGTCCCATTGAAAGTCCCTACAGCGAAACAGGCGGTATTGCCGTTCTGAGAGGAAATCTTGCTCCCGACGGCTGCGTTGTAAAGAGAAGCGCAGTTGCCGAGGAAATGATGCAGCACAAGGGGCCGGCAAAGGTATTTGACAGCGAGGAAGATGCTATTGCTGCCATCAAGGGCGGTAAGATCGTGGCTGGTGATATCGTTGTGATCCGCTATGAAGGTCCGGCTGGCGGTCCCGGCATGAGAGAAATGCTCTCACCTACATCTGCAATTGCAGGTATGGGTCTTGACAAGGAGGTTGCTCTCATTACGGACGGACGCTTCTCCGGCGCAACAAGAGGTGCGGCGATCGGTCACGTTTCTCCCGAAGCTGTAAGCGGCGGCAACATCGCTTTCGTCAAGGATGGGGATATCATTTCTATTGATATTCCGAATTATAGAATCAACCTTGAAGTCTCCGACGAGGAACTTTCTGAGCGCAGGAAGACAATGGAGATCAAGGTTAAGACTGATCTGACTGGATATCTGAGACGTTATTCAAAGATGGTTGCGTCTGCGGATAAGGGTGCGATTATCAATTATTGATCGTAAATCCGAATGAAAAATTTTCCTCAAAGGAAACCAAATCGTCTGAAAAATTTTGACTACAGTTCGGAAGCGGTGTATTTTATTACGATTTGTGTTAAACAACGTCATAATCTGTTGTGGAAAAACATTTCAGATTTGGTTGAACCCGATGTAGGGGCGACCATTGGTCGCCCGTATAATGAGATTTTATCTGAATATGGACAAATAGTAGATCAAACAATATCTATTATTTCTGAATATTACTCTTGCATAACAATATATAAATACGTAATTATGCCTAATCACATTCATGTTTTGATGGCGATTCAAAACGAAACAAGCGGGCGACCATTGGTCGCCCCTACAATCTCAACGGTTGTACAACAAATGAAAGGCGTTATCACTAAGCAAATAGGTTTTTCAATCTGGCAGAAGTCATTCCACGACCATATTGTGCGTAATGAAGAAGAATTTCTTAAAATATGGAAATATATAGAAGACAATCCTACTTCATGGAGTAGCGACTGCTATTATACAGATTGACTCAGTTTATCCATTTAGTAAATTAAAATCTGAAAGGAATGATATAAATGGGCATGACAATGACACAGAAGATCCTGGCAGCACACGCAGGTCTTGAAAGCGTTGAGGCTGGTCAGCTGATTCTGGTAAACCTGGACAGAGTTCTGGGCAACGACATTACCTCTCCCGTAGCGATCCGTGAATTCGAGAAGCTGGGAATCGACAAGGTATACGACAAGGACAAGGTGACTATGGTAATGGATCACTTTGCTCCCAACAAGGACATCAAGGCTGCAACGCAGTGCAAGATGTGCCGTGATTTCTGCGCTGACAAGGAGGTTACACACTTCTATGACGTTGGTCAGATGGGCATCGAGCACGCACTGCTGCCGGAAAAAGGTCTGGTCGTTTCCGGTGACGTTGTGATCGGTGCGGACTCCCACACCTGTACATACGGCGCACTGGGCGCATTCTCCACCGGTGTAGGCTCTACTGATATGGCATGCGGCATGGCAATCGGCAAGGCATGGTTCAAGGTGCCTTCTGCGATCAAGTTTGAACTCCGCGGCAAGCTGAATCCCTACATCTCCGGTAAGGACGTTATCCTCCACATTATCGGCATGATCGGCGTAGACGGCGCACTGTACCGTTCTATGGAATTCACCGGAGAAGGCGTTGCAAGCCTTTCCATCAGCGACCGACTGACTATGACAAATATGGCGATCGAGGCTGGCGCAAAGAACGGCATCTTTGAGGTTGACGAGCAGACTCTCGCTTACGTTGCAGAGCACAGCGACCGTCAGCCAGTTGTATACAAGGCTGACGAGGACGCTGTTTATGACGAGACATATGTGATCGACCTGTCTGAGATCAAGTCAACCGTTGCATTCCCGCATCTTCCGGAAAACACACGCACTATCGACAATGTAGGCGATGTCAAGATCGACCAGGTTGTCATCGGCTCCTGCACAAACGGCTTCTATCGTGATATTGAGGAAGCTGCTTCTATCCTGAAGGGCAAGAAGGTTGCCAAGAATGTTCGTGCCATCATCATTCCGGCTACTCAGGATATTTACCTGAAGGCGATGGAAAATGGTCTGCTGAAGATTTTCATTGAAGCAGGCTGTATCGTTTCCACACCGACCTGCGGTCCTTGTCTCGGCGGTCATATGGGTATCCTGGCTGCCGGCGAACGTGCAGTTTCCACAACCAATCGTAACTTCGTAGGCAGAATGGGTCATACCTCATCTGAGGTTTATCTGGCAAGCCCGGCTGTTGCTGCTGCAAGTGCGATCACAGGCAAGATTTCCGGTCCTGAGGAGGTAATGTAACATGAAATTTGAAGGTACTGTCATCAAGTACGGCGATAACGTGGATACAGACGTTATCATCCCGGCAAGATATCTGAATACAATCGATGTAAAGGAACTGGCTTCCCACTGCATGGAGGATATTGACGCAACATTCACAAGCCGTGTCAAGGAAGGCGACATCATGGTTGCCGGTGATAACTTCGGCTGCGGCTCTTCCCGTGAGCATGCTCCCATTGCAATCAAGGCAAGCGGCATCTCTCTGGTAATCGCAAAAAGCTTTGCAAGAATCTTCTACCGCAACTCCATCAATATCGGTCTGGCAATCGTTGAATGCCCCGAAGCTGCTGAGGCGATCGAAGAGGGTCATGTTGTAGAGGCTGATCTTGATAACGGCATACTCCTTGACAAGACGACCGGTGCGTCCTATAAGACGGCTCCGTTCCCGGCATTTATCCAGACCATCATCGAAAACGGCGGTCTGATCGAATCCATCCGTAAGGGTGCGGTAAAGTAAGGTTCATTATGATCGGCGCAATTATCGGTGATATTGTTGGTTCACGGTTTGAGTTCAACAACTATCGCAAGAAGGATTTTGATTTATTCGGTGCAGGCTGCTTTGCAACAGACGACAGCATCATGTCACTGGCAGTGGCAAAGGCTGTGCTTGAACACAAACTGAATGGTGCAGATCTTGGCAAAGCTGCTGTGCACTACATGCAGGAATATGGCAGACCTTATCCGGACTGCGGATTCGGCGGAAACTTCTGGCACTGGATCTACAGTGATAATCCGAAGCCGTACAACAGCTTCGGCAACGGCGCGGCGATGCGTGTCAGTGCCTGTGCATATGCTGCGGATACACTGGAAGAAGCACTTGCAATGAGCGATGCTGTCACAGTGGTTTCCCATAATCATCCGGAGGGCATCAAGGGTGCAAGAGCAGTAACCGCTGCGATCTACCTTGCAAAAACAGGAGCCACTATTCCACAGATCAACAGGCACATCGTTACAAATTACTATCCGCTTGAATTTTATATTGATGAAATCCGTCCATGGTATCGTTTTAACGAAACCTGTCAGGATACGGTTCCCGAGGCAATTGAAGCTTTTCTGGAGTCAGAATCATTCGAGGATGCGCTGCGCACTGCGATTTCGGTAGGCGGTGACAGCGATACACTGGCTGCCATCACATGCAGCATAGCGGAAGCCTATTATGGTGTGCCGCAGGCGCTGTATGATAAAGCGCTGACCTATCTTGACGAAAGACTTACGCCACTGCTGCATGCATTTGAGCAGCAGTACGGTACGAACATTGAAAAATCAGGAGGAAATGCAAATGACATATAATATCGGTCTGCTCAGAGGCGATGGCATTGGTCCGGAAATCGTGGACAGTGCAGTTCGTGTACTGGAGGCAGTGGGCGAAAAGTTCGGTCACACCTTCAATTTTACAAAGTATCTCATCGGCGGCGCAGCAATTGACGCAACAGGCGTTCCGCTGCCTGAGGAAACAGTCAAGGGCTGTCTGGCAAGTGACAGCGTACTGCTGGGTGCAGTCGGCGGTGCTGTAGGAAATTCCAAGTGGGATACCCTGCCTCCGAATCTTCGTCCGGAAAAGGCTCTCCTTGGTATCCGTGAGGCGATGGGTCTGTTTACCAACCTGCGTCCGGCAAAGCTTTATCCGGCGCTCAAGGGCGACTGCCCGCTCCGTGAGGATATCGTAGCAAAGGGCTTTGATATCATGATGGTTCGTGAACTGACAGGCGGCATCTATTTCGGCGAGCGCGGACGCCGCACAGGTAAGTACGGCGCAGAGGCTTATGATACCGAATGCTACAGCGAAATGGAAGTTGAGCGTATTGCAAGAGTTGCATTTGAAACCGCACAGAAGAGAAGCAAGAACGTTATCTCCATCGACAAGGCTAACGTTCTGGAAAGCTCCAGACTGTGGCGTGAGGTAGTACACAGAGTTGCTGCAGAATATCCGGATGTAACCGTAACCGATATGCTGGTGGACAATGCTGCAATGCAGCTGGTAAAGAACCCGAGACAGTTTGACGTTGTGGTAACCTCCAACATGTTCGGTGATATTCTGTCTGATGAAGCTTCTCAGATCACAGGTTCCATCGGTATGCTGCCCTCTGCATCTCTGGGAAGCACTAAGAACGGTCTGTATGAGCCGATCCACGGCTCTGCACCGGATATTGCTGGTCAGAACAAGGCAAACCCCATTGCTACCATTCTCTCCGCTGCAATGATGCTGCGCTACTCCTTCGGTCTGATGGATGAAGCACAGGCAATTGAAGATGCAGTGGACAAGTATCTGGAGGCTGGCTATCGTACTGCTGATCTGGCAGGCGAAGACGTGACTCCTCTGTCTACAACAGAATGCACAGATAAGATTCTGGAGCTGTTATAATTCATGAAGATTCTTAAAAATCCTGTTTATATGCAGTATATTTCTTTTATACCAATTCTTATGGCAGTAATCAGCTTTTTCTTTCTGGGTTTCTTCAACATATTTACACCGGAAAGATTCTCTGACTCATCTAAAGCTATATGGATCAGCGTTAACCTGCTGCTTATAACAATAGGATGTATATCCACTAAGCTATTCTGCCGCTGTCCGTCATGCGGAAAGAGTTTTCCTTCAAAATGGCATGGATTAAAGTGCCGACATTGCGGTATGGATTTTAAGCATCTTCTATAAAATATTATATAAATGCCATCCGACCAGAAATCGGATGGCATATCTTGAATCAAGAAAAGAGATGACCCTGATTATGACCCCCAGAGAAACCATCGGCTACGGACTGGACGCTCTGGTTATCTTCCGCAGCTTACAGCAGGACCCGGTGATCCGTTCCCTTATGCAATTCTGCCATACAGACCGCACCAATCTCCCGGCACAGGTACGCTTCTACAGCGCTATGGCTGCGGCGCTTTACGAGAAAACAGACAGCCTGACCGACTATGTTCAGGCACTTGTGCTGGAGCATGAGCATGTGTGCGTCATCCGTGCAGGTGCAGGCGAAACCATTCCGGCTCCCATGCAGCAGTGTCTCGATACAGAACTTGCGCTGTTCGAACGAATTGCCATGCTGACTCCTGCTCAGCTTCAGGCGGAAACCGACTATACTGGTCCCCTGCCGGTATGGAATGTTCACCGCATTGACCTGAAGGCTGCCTATGCACAGCGTATTGCAGCCATCGAACGCCACGGATACGGCATTTTCGCAAAGTATCATATGTTTACAGTCAGCATGAGCGGCGAGATCACGCCTGTACAGCATCCTGACCCCATACGATTTGAGGATATGGTAGGCTATGAACGGGAACGCAAGGCAGCCTCCGACAACATACTCTCCCTGCTCCGCGGTAATTTCTCGGCGAATGTACTCCTCTCAGGAGATGCCGGCACCGGAAAATCCGCAACCGTCAAGGCGATTGCCAATACCTATCGGGATGAGGGACTGCGTCTGATCGAACTGACAAAGGACCAGCTTTGCTTTATCCCACAGATCATGGACAGACTTTGCAGGAACCCGCTGAAATTCATTCTGTTTATCGATGACCTTACGTTCTCCGAGGATGACCCGAATTTCGGTACGCTGAAAGCGACTCTGGAGGGCAGCATCTCTGCACGAATGAAGAATACTGTTATCTATGCCACAAGCAACCGCCGCCATCTTGTAAAGGAAACCTTCGATGATGGCAGTGACAAGCATGAAAACGATACCATTCAGGAGCGGATTTCTCTCTCGGAACGATTCGGTATTACGATCACCTTCCAGAAGCCCCAGAAAACGCTGTATCTGGAAATCGTCCATGCTCTGGCAAAGCAGGCAGGACTGCATATGGAGGAAAACGAACTGTCCTTGAAGGCAGAACAGTTTGCACTCTGCAAGAGCGGACGAAGCGCAAGAGCCGCACGTCAGCTTATTGACCAGCTGCTTTCGCAGCAGAATACAGAAAAGGAGTCTGATTGAGTATGCTTACGCTTGACAAAATCTATAAGGCAAGTCACGTGCTGCGCAGCGTGATTCGTAAAACCGACCTCATCTATGCGCCGAAGGTAAATCCCGATTGCGAGGTTTATCTCAAAACAGAAAATTTGCAGGTAACGGGTTCATTTAAGGTGCGCGGTGCGTCCTTTATGATGTCCCAGCTTTCTGAGGAAGAAAAGGCGCGCGGTGTGATTGCATGCTCCGCAGGCAACCATGCACAGGGCGTTGCACTGGCTGCGGCAACGCATGGCATCAAGGCACTCATCTGCCTGCCGGATGGTGCGCCCATCTCCAAGGTAGAAGCAACCAAAAGCTATGGTGCAGAGGTCTGCATGGTAGAGGGCGTGTATGATGATGCTTACAACAAGGCACTGGAACTGCAAAAGGAACATAACTACACCTTTGTCCATCCCTTCGATGATGAAAATGTCATTGCAGGTCAGGGAACCATCGGTCTGGAAATCCTGGATCAGCTGCCCGATGTGGATGCAGTTGTCGTACCCATCGGCGGCGGCGGTCTGATCTCCGGTGTTGCCTATGCCATCAAGAATCTGAATCCTAACATCAAGATTTACGGCGTTCAGGCAAACGGTGCGCCCAGTATGGTGCATTCTGTCCATGACAATAAGATCGAGAAACTGCAAAGCGTCTCCACCATTGCAGATGGTATTGCCGTAAAGGAGCCGGGACAGCATACCTTTGAATATTGCAAGGAGTATGTGGATGAAATGGTAACCGTCACCGATGACGAGATCTCCGCAGCGATCCTTGCTCTGATCGAACGTCAGAAGCTCATTGCAGAGGGCGCAGGCGCAGCATCTGTTGCAGCCGTTATGTTCAATAAGATCCCTGTACAGGGTAAGAAGGTTGTATGTCTGGTATCCGGCGGTAATATCGATGTTACGATTCTGTCCCGCGTGATTAAGCGCGGTCTGCTCATGTCCGGAAGAACCTGCACCATGACCATCGAACTGCTGGACAAGCCGGGACAGCTGCTGAATGTGTCAAGAATTATCGCAGAACAGGGCGGAAATGTGATCTCCATCCATCACGAACGTGCCAACGAGGGCAGCGATGTCAACGGCTGCTTCCTGCGCATGACCATGGAAACAAGAGACTATGCACACATTGAATCCATCCGCAAGGCACTGACGGATTATGGATTCCACATTGTTTAAACAGGAGGTTAACTTATGAATATCATCTATACGGAAAAGGCGCCGAATGCAATCGGACCATATTCTCAGGCAATCAAGGTGGGCAATCTGGTGTACACATCCGGTCAGATCGCTATCAACCCTGAAACCGGCAGCGTAGAAGCATCTGACATCGAGGGTCAGAGCAGACAGGTCATGCAGAATCTGGAGGCAGTCCTGGCTGCTGCGGGCTGTTCCTTTGCAAATGTGGTAAAAACCACCTGCTTCCTCAAGGATGTAGCCAAGGATTTTACAGCGTTCAATGCTATCTATGCAGAGGCTCTGGGTGACTGCAAGCCGGCTCGCAGCTGCGTAGGCGTTGCAGAGCTTCCGAAGGGTGTTCTCGTTGAGGTTGAGGCAATTGCGGTGATCGAATAAAGGAAGAAGGGCTGCTGCAAGGTCAAATTTGCAACAGCCCTTTGAATTTAAATTTTTGTTTGTGTTCGGATTGCTGGGGGAAATTGTAGTTTAGCGCACAAACTGCCGAAGGCAGAAATGCGGTTCGCTCAGAATCCGGTTTTTACACCTGCTCAAGCGCCTGCTTTACATCGGCAATGATATCCTCAACATTTTCCAGACCCACTGACAGACGGATCAGACCGCCGTCAATGCCTGCTGCAACCAGCTGCTCCTCAGTCAGCTGACGATGTGTTGCAGATGCAGGATGCAGTACACAGGTACGGATATCCGCAACATGCACCTCAATGCTTGCCAGTTCCAGTGCATCCATGAAACGAACCGCTGCCGGACGTCCGCCCTTGATGGAGAAGGAAATAACACCGCAGGTACCCTTTGGCAGATATTTCTTTGCCAGTTCATGATTCTTATCTGACGGAAGACCCGGATAGGTCACAAAATTGATCTTGTCCGACTCCTTCAGGAACTGAGCAACCTTTGTGGCATTCTCGCAGTAACGCTCCATACGAACCGGAAGTGTCTCCAGACCCAGATTCAGCAGGAACGCAGAGTGCGCTGCCGGATAGCAGCCAAAGTCACGCATCAGCTGCATTCTTGCTTTGATGATATACGCCATGCTGCCGAAATCACGGGTATATACCACACCATGATAGCTTTCATCCGGTTCTGTGAAATCCGGGAACTTTCCGCTTGCTGCCCAGTCAAAATTGCCGCTGTCCACGATAACGCCGCCGCCTTGTACCGCATGACCATCCATATACTTTGTGGTGGAATGCACCACGATATCTGCACCGAACTCGAAGGGACGGCACAGCGCCGGAGTCGCAAAGGTATTATCCACGATCAGCGGAACCCCCTGTTCATGGGCAATTTTCGCAAAACGCTCAATATCGAATACATTCAGTGCCGGATTTGCAATCGTCTCACCGAAAAGCGCCTTGGTATTCGGTTTGAATGCCTGCCTGATCTCCTCATCAGTTGCGTCCGGCTCTACCCAGATGCATTCAATGCCCAGCTTTTTCAGTGTTACACTGAACAGATTTACAGTACCGCCGTAAATGGTGGTCGCAGAAACGAAGCTGTCACCAGCACTGCACAGGTTCAGGATAGACAGCAGGGATGCCGCCTGTCCGCTGGATGTCAGCATTGCGCCGGAGCCGCCTTCCAGTGCTGCGATCTTCTTTTCTACTGCATCACAAGTGGGGTTTGCAAAGCGGGAATACATGCATTCCGTCGGCATGTCAAACAGCTCCGCTACATGCTCCGTAGAATCGAAGCGATATGTGGTACTCTGCACGATGGGCATGACACCCGGACCGCCGTTTTCCGGGGTGTAGCCTGCATGCAGACATTTGGTTTCAATTTTTGCATTTGAACTCAGTTCCTTCATATAAGAAACGCCTCCTTTTTCAGAATGCTTTCATTATACCACTTCTGCACAAAAAATGCAACTGTTCCAACAAAAAACGTGCAGATAATCTCCGCACGTTATTTTACAGGATTCATTTTACGGATGAAAAAGCTCATGATTGTCATATACATGCTGCTTCAGGGCTTCAAAACTCTCCGCACTGATCACATGCTCAATGCGGCAGGCATCCTCCAGCGCAACTGCCTGCGGTACACCCAGATACATCAGCCAGCTGGAAATTACCGTATGACGTTCAAACATGGTTTCTGCGATCTGCCGTCCGGCATCTGTCAGTGTGATATTACCGTCCTTATCCATCACCACATAACCGTTTTCACGAAGATTCTTCATGGCAATGCTGACGCTGGGCTTGGAGTAGGACAGTTCATTTACAATATCAATCGAACGGACATCGCCGTTTCTCTTTTGCAAAATCAAAATCGTTTCCAGATAGTTTTCTGCGGATTCCTTGATCCTCACGCAAACACCTCCATTCCAAATATTTCAATCTTGATTTATTATAACACATCTTCTGCGGAAATGCAACACTTTTTATGCAGGTTGACAATGTTTAACAGGTATGCTATACTAAAAACACCAAACCAACTCATAAAGGAAGTGATCACATGCATCTGCCGAACGACCCTGTTATGCTCATGAGCGTACTGAATACCAGGCTTCGTGACGAGTATTCCTCTCTGGAGGAACTATGCAAGTCACTGGGGCTGGATCAAAATGCGATTGAGGAAAAACTCCGTGCAGCTGGATTTCTGTACCGTCCGGAACTGAATCAGTTTCGCTGAAAAAAACTCCGGTTCTGCATGCAGTGCAGAACCGGAGGCTTTTATTTGATTTACAGTGCTGCATCCAGACCTGCGGCTTTTTTTGCATAATAGGTCAGGACTGCGGATGCGTCCGCAATATCAATGGTTCCGTTCCTGTCGGCGTCTGCGGATTTCAGCTGCTGCTCCGTATGGGAAACTGTCATACCTGCCGCCCGACGTGCATAAATAGTAAGAATTTCTGTAGCATCGCTGATTGCAATGGCGGAATCACCGTCCACATCACCCAGCAGAAAAAAATTCTCCGCTCCGGATATTGTAAAATTCACTTCAACGCTTGTCCACGCGCCGATCAGGGAAGCATCAATGATCTGCATCGAATAAGCAGAGGAATCTGTAATCAAGCCGCTGGCATCATGAGCGCCCTCAGGGAGCGTATCCGCATATGGGTCATAGATCGTGCCGCGCATGTCAGCTGCTGTACTCGTATCGGAATAGGTACAGTTTTTTGCAGTCATAGGAATTTCTTCACCGTTTACACGGATCCCTGTGACTGTAATCGCCATGTCCGGGTACAATGCTGCACCGTCCTTGACGATTACAGAAAGGAAAGAAGCACCTGTTGGAATATAGTTTTCCGTTTCCTTCTGCATTCCCACAGAGGCTCCATTTACACTGACTGTATAATTACCATTTCCTGTTATCGGAACTACACCTGCGTCGTAGGAGAGCACAGAATCATCATCACCCCAGTACTGCGCATACCATGCTCCGTCTGCAATTGCCAGGTAGGCGTCCCCCGATTCTGCCGTAACCTTATCCTCGTAATCGGTAGGGACTCTTCCGACAGCATCCGCATACATGGGCATAAGTCCCATCCCCAGAGCCGCTGTTGTACAAAAGATGATAGCTTTCCTTGTTTGTTTCATAAAAAACACTCCTTGCTGTATTTCATTGCCATATAATTATAGCACGAAATTTTAAATTTGTACAGAGAAGCTATTAATCTTAATTCAAAACGTATCACACCGACTCCTTGATCTTCTTAAGCGCACCCTTCTCCAGACGTGATACCTGCGCCTGAGAAATTCCGATCTCGCTTGCAACCTCGATCTGTGTTTTTCCCTGAAAGAACCGCAGATAGAGGATCTTCTTTTCCCGCTCCCCAAGACTCTGGATGGCATCCCGGAAGGAAAGCTCCCCAAGCCAGTTCTCAATGCCGTTTTTGTCGCTGATCTGATCCAGCACATACAGCGTATCCCCCGAATCAGAATAAACCGGCTCGTATAGAGAAACCGGATCCGTAACGCTCTCCAGCGCAATGACAACATCCTCACGCTTTGCACCGATTTCCTCTGCAATTTCCGATACATTCGGCTCACGGCAAAGCCGGGCTGTCAGCCGTTCCTTCGCCTGCATGGCTTTATAGGCAAGATCACGCAGGGAACGGCTCACCTTGATCTGATTGAAATCCCGCAGATAACGCCGGAGCTCTCCGCTGATCATGGGAACACAGTAGGTGGAAAAACGCACCTCCTTGCTCAGATCAAAGTTGTTGATCGCCTTGATCAGTCCCACAACACCCACCTGAAACAAATCATCTACATCCTCGCCCCGTCCCGTGAATCGCTGGATCACACTCAGCACCAGCCTCAGATTCCCCCGGATGAGTTTATCCCTCGCCTCACGGCTGCCTGTATCCCGGATCTCACGCAGAAGCTCCATCTTCTCCTTTTCCTGAAGCACCGTAAGCTCCGCCGTGTTTACACCTGATATCATGACCTTCTGAAATGCCATACTGCATACCTCCGTCCTTTTGACTGTATGTAGTATTCCCGCAGGCAGTAATTTCTAATCAGGCAGAAGGCAGGAAGTATTTTCCGGATGCAGATTTACACGATTTTCTGTCAGATTTATAAAGCTTTCTTATGCGGCTTGCAATTGAACTGAAAAAGTGTTATAATATAATAGAAAGAAAACTCTGACAAAAGAGGTGCAGCTTACTTATGGAAAATTTCATTATGATCGGTATGCCCGGTTCCGGAAAAAGTACACTGGGACGGATCCTTGCAGAAGAACTGGGCTATCATTTTCTGGATACAGATACACTGATCATCGACCGTTACAATAAGCCTTTGAAGGAACTGATCGATGAAATGGGCATAGAAGGCTTTATCCGTGCAGAGGGAGAGGTTCTGGAGACGGTAGAAGCCCATCACACCGTGATCGCAACCGGCGGCAGTGCGATCTACAGCGAAACAGGCATGGCACATCTGAAATCTCTGGGCAAGGTCATTTACCTTTGCTATACACTGGAGGATATTGCGGCTCGTGTGGGCAATCTGATCACACGAGGCGTCGTATGCCGGAACTGCCGCACGCTTCAGGATCTGTTCGAGGAACGCCGTCCGTACTATGAGAAATATGCAGACATTACCGTGCACCTGGAGCATGCATCTGTCAGCAAAAGCGTTCATCGTCTGATCAAGGCTGCAGCGCCGTACATAAATAAATAAATAAATAAATGCAAAATGCCGAAATGCAGAACAGATCCGCACTCCGGCATTTTTCATACATTCGGGTCATCCGTCCAGCGGTATTTCTCCAGATCTACACGTCCGTCAGAAAGAAAGGCTATGCCCTCTTCCTCCAGAAGCATGCGCTGTCTGTCCTCACCGCCGAAGGCAAACGCCTTCGAAGTCTCGCCAAAACGGTTTACGACCCGATGACAGGGAATCACACCCGGCTCAGGATTTACATGAAGGGCATAGCCCACTACCTGCGACCAGCGAGGATTTCCCATTCGTTTTGCAATATCGCCGTATGTGGCAACCTTTCCCCTTGGAATTCTGCGGACGACCTCATATACAAGGGCAAAGGTGTTTCCGGGTTTCCCATGCTTCATATCCATCTCATCTCCTTATTTATATCATAGCAGATTTCTGCATTCTATGCAAGAGGCAGGTGTTTACAGAAAATTTGACAAAGGACTTGCATAAATCCTGTTTTTACGTTATAATAAAACCATAGATTTCCATAATGGGCGGCAAAGCATATGCCTCACTCGCCCGTTTCCAACTGATTCTATTTTGAAAGGATGTTTTATATGACTTACAAAGAAGAATTTATCCGTTTTATGGTGGACTGCGGTGTACTGACCTTCGGCTCTTTTACACTCAAGAGCGGCAGAATTGCACCCTATTTCATCAATACCGGCAACTATAAGACCGGCAAGCAGCTGGCGCAGCTGGGTAAGTACTATGCAGCCTGCATCAAGGAAAACGGCATTGCGGTAGATACGCTGTTCGGTCCGGCATATAAGGGAATTCCGCTGTCTGTCAGCGCAGCTGTTGCTCTGGCAAATGATCATGATATTGAAGTAAACTACTGCTTCGACCGCAAGGAAGTCAAGGATCACGGCGAAGGCGGCATGTTTGTGGGCAAAACCCTCACAGACGGCGAAAAGGTCGTTATCATTGAGGATGTTATGACCTCCGGCAAGGCACTTACTGAGGTTTATCCGAAACTCAAGGGGGCTGCGGATGTGGACATCACCGGTATGGTCATTACCGTTGACCGTATGGAAAAGGCTCTGGGCAGCGAGAATTCCGCGGTGCAGGAGGCTTACAATAAGTATGGTGTAACGGTTTACCCGATCGTTACAATGGATGATATCATCAAGGCGATCCAGGATGGCGTGATCCCCTTCGGTGAATATCTGGATGCAATGCTTGCTTATCGTAAGGAATACGGCGTGGAAGCGTAAAAAAACACTTGCAATTTTTCCGGAAATCGGATATAATAAATACTGTACGGCACGACCGTACAGTATCATGCCTCTATAGTTAAATGGATATAACAAAATCCTCCTAAGATTTAGTCACAGGTTCGATTCCTGTTAGGGGCGCCAGCGGCGTACCGCTGCACCGTCTTCCCCACCTTCATTTGCTGGTGGGGATTTTTTTGGGGTCTCCTGCAAATGTTGGGGAGAGATATTTGTAGGGGGCGGCGCCTACGACGCCCCGTTTATTACGCGTTCACACCGGCGGGACGTCGTGGGCGCCGTCCCCTACAGTTTTCTATACGATCTGCAAAAATAATAATTTACCCCAACAATTAATAGAACCATTTTTTGTCATATGTATATCCTACAGATTCATGAGAAACCGGAACGCCATGCGGAAGCCCGATTCAAAACCTCTTTTTGCGGAGGCAGTCCAGATGCTTGCGATAAGATCACTGATGGGAATTCTGTCATCTGTATCTGTTGCGGCTTTGGCGGATAACGTCCCTCGGTACGCTCTCAACTGTAGCCGATTGACGTTATTTTTCTAAGAAAATATTTCTCGTTGATACTGTGTATATTATACACTGATTTTAATGTAATTTCAACAGGCAGTATCACCAATCTTCATGCACTATTTTTGTGCAGCTACATCTAAATTGATGTAGTTTTGATTCTAGTAAAAATAGCCAAATAGGAGTTAAATCATCATGTCTGTGAAATATAAGATAGATATTATTGCAGCACTTAAAGCGGCTGGATATAATACAAATGTTATACGGAAAGAAAAACTGCTTTCAGAAGGGACTTTACAGAGCCTGAGAAAGGGAAAATATATCTCAATGGATGCAATAGCAAAAATTTGTAAGCTGCTTCATTGCCAGCCTGGCGATTTGCTGGAGTACGCAGACGAACTGAGAAATACTGATGATGCATAATGAAGCGTGCGATAGGAGGCTATAATGCCGATTAAATACGATAAGTTAATTGCTAAGATGAAAGAGCATGGTCTTACATCTTACCGTATAAAAAAAGATAAAATCATAGGTCAGGCAACATGGAAAAAGATACAAGAGGGCGGCGATATTGATACAAGAACAATTGCAAAGCTGTGTAAAGTACTTGATTGCCAGCCAGGTGACCTGATAGAATATGTAGATGAACAGGAGGAATCCACATAAAGAAATATACCATGATCGGCGGTGTCGATGGTGTTGGCAAAAGCAGTCTTTCCGGTGTTCTGCGAGTTTCAGCAGTATCAGGCAGGCACTCGTTAATCTGTCACATTGCATGAGAATACACAGAAGAAAAGCGGTTTGTATGCGTAATGCGGCAAATCCGCTTTTTTTGTCCGTGAATGCTTGACAAACGATGAATTTCGTGGTATAGTAGTATTGTTGCAGAAATACAGTTGTATTTCTCACACGGACGCACAAGGTGTGCGGTATGAATGATGCAGGAAAGGAGCCGGCGCCCTGGCACCGGAAGAGAAACTTATGCAAACACAGTTTATTGTTGTTGACACCTCTGTACTGCCTGAAATTTTCGGGAAGGTGCTGGAGGTAAAAAAGCTTGTTGCGGACCGTACAGAAAAGAGCTTTGCGGCGGCATGTAAACACGTCGGCATCTCCAGAAGTGCATTTTACAAGTACCGTGACTATGTATTCGCATACGACGACAAAATGACGCAGCGTATTGTCAATCTTTCCGCAGTTCTGCGGGATGAAAGCGGTGTACTTTCCAATGTGCTGACCCAGCTGCACAGCCTGCATGCAAACATTCTCACAGTGAATCAGAACATTCCTGTAGATGGTGTTGCTGCTGTCAGCATTTCTCTGCAATGCGGAGACGGTACTACGAATCCGGTGGAAATTACAAACGCCCTGCGCAGTGTTCACGGTGTCGTGGAAGTTAAGCTGCTGTCCGGCGAATAAATTTTGGAGGAAGTTATATATGAAAAAGATTGCTGTATTGGGCTATGGTGTAGTCGGCTCCGGTGTTGTGGAGCTGTTCTACAAGAATAAGGCGAAGATTGAAAAGAACACCGGTGCTGAACTGGATGTAAAATATATTCTGGATCTGCGGGAATTCCCCGGTGATCCTTATGAGGACAAGGTGGTTCACGATATCAGCGTAATTCTGAACGACCCGGAGGTCTGCTATGTAGCAGAATGTATGGGCGGTGTGAATCCGGCATTCCAGTTTGTCAGCAGCTGTCTGGAGGCGGGCAAGAGCGTTGCAACCTCCAACAAGCAGCTGGTTGCGGAAAAGGGTGACATCCTGCTTCAGCTGGCAAAGAAGAACGACTGCAACTTCTTCTTTGAAGCAAGTGTCGGCGGTGCGATTCCGTGTATCCGTCCTCTGCACACCTGTCTGGCAGGCAATGATATTTCCGCTGTTGCAGGTATTCTGAACGGCACCACAAACTTCATTCTGGAAAAGATGTTCTGCGATGAGATGGCATTTGACGATGCTCTCAAGCTGGCGCAGGAACTGGGTTATGCGGAGCGTGACCCCTCTGCGGACGTAGACGGTGCGGATGCATGCCGCAAGGTCTGCATTCTGGCTTCACTGGTATTCGGCAAGCATGTATATCCGGACAGTGTATATACAAAGGGCATTCGTGATATTGCTCTGGAGGATGTGCAGCTGGCACAGACTTTCGGCAGTGCGATCAAGCTGATCGGCTCTGTAAAGCGTCTGGAGGACGGACGTATTCTGCCTGCTGTTATGCCTATGGTCGTACCCAGTGACAGCCTGATCTCTCATGTAGACGGCGTTTTCAATGCGGTTATGGTATGGGGTGACGGCTTTGACAAGACCATGTTCTATGGCAGAGGTGCTGGTAAGCTGCCGACAGCAAGTGCAGTTCTGGGTGATATCATTGACGCTGTAAAGGCTGCGCATACAGTAACCTCTCACGAGTGGATTCTGGCTGACAACACCGATTTCATTGCAGATATGGATGCATTCTCTGCACCGAGATTCTATCGTACAGCAGCTTGCTGTGCAGACGCTGCGGAACAGGCTGCTGCTGCATTGGGTCTGGAGGTTTGCAAGACTGCGGAGAACGGCTGCATCGTAAGTGCATGTGATAACAAGACTGCGGAGGCTTTTGCAAAGGCTCTGGAAGAGGCTGGTGCTTCTGTTCTGGCACAGATCCCGGTTCTGGCGGATTGACAATGATTATAAAAATGGGACGGCTCTGATTGAACCGTCCCATTTTTGTTTCTGTTTGAAAAGTCGGAGTAAATTGTAGTATATCATGAACTGCCGAAGGCAGAAAGGCGGTCAAGCTGGCTCCAGCTTGCGCGGTCCAGCTGCGTAAGCTGGTCGCCGTCCGCAGACGGCGAAACTCCCGGCTTTTAAATTATGTGCTTTTTCGCCGAACAAACAAACCAAATTCCGCATTATAAAAGAGGCACAATCTCAATGGGGCACATCCAGGATATCTTGTCGCAGTACGAAGAAAGATCATATGCGGAATTTGAGACGCAGCAAAAGAGGGAGCAAAGCGACCAATTTTTGCGGACGGCACCATAAAGTTAATCCAAGAGAAGAA
>JAFURN010000058.1 GCA_017480865.1 Ruminococcus sp.
GGACGGAGAGGAATGCTGCTGCGGACATCATCATGACCATGAGCATGAGCATCACCACCACCACGACGACGGCGAGGAATGCTGCTGCGGTCATCACCATCACGGTCATGGTCATCACCATGCAGATGAGATATTCACAAGCTGGGGTAAGGAAACACCCCGTCTCTATACAAAGGAAGAGATCACAACGGCTCTGGCAGAACTGGAGAATGAAGATGCTTATGGCATGATTCTCCGTGCGAAGGGTATCGTTCCTGCTGCGGACGGTACATGGATTCATTTTGATTACGTTCCGGGTACAGCGGATGTAAGAACCGGCAGTGCAGGTACGATCGGACGGCTCTGCGTTATTGGCTCCAAGATTCATGAGGATGCCATTGCGAAGCTGTTCTGCGCAGAATAAGGAGGGAACGGATCATGGCAAAGACACAGGCACAGCCGGATGTTCCGGTATATCTGTTCACAGGCTTCCTGGATTCCGGCAAGACCCAGTTCATTCAGGGTACGCTGGAGGACAAGCGCTTTAACAGCGGTGAGAAGACATTGCTGCTTGTATGCGAGGAGGGCGATGAGGAGTATGATATCTCTTCCTACCCTTGCAAGGATGTATTTCTGCGTGATATTGAGACACCGGAGGAACTCCGTCCGGAAAATCTCAGCAGACTGCTTGCAGAAACCGGTGCAGAGCGTGTTGTCATTGAATATAACGGCATGTGGCAGCTGAGTGCACTTTTTAACGGTATGCCGGACAACTGGGCAGTTTGTCAGGAAATGATGTTTGCAGATGCTTCTACCTTCCTGAATTACAATGCAAACATGCGCAGTCTTGTTGTAGATAAGCTGAATACAGCAGATCTGGTGGTGTTCAACCGTTTTGATAAGGATATGGACAAGATGGAACTCCACAAGATCGTACGTGCAACCAGCCGCCGTGCGGATATTGCATACGAACATAAGAATGGTCAGGTAGAATATGACGATATTCAGGACCCCCTGCCCTTTGATATCAACGCATCGAAGATTGAACTGGGGGATACGGACTATGCACTTTGGTACCGTGACATCATGGAAGAGCCTCAGAAATATCATGGCAAGACCATTCGTTTCCGTGGACTTGTGGCAGTTGACAAGAAATTCCCCAAGGGCATGTTTGCGGTGGGACGTCATGTCATGACCTGCTGTGCGGATGATATTACCTATTGCTGTGTCGTTGCGGAGTGGGAGAAGTCTGCTGCGCTTCAGAGCCGCCAGTGGGTGAATGTGACAGCGACCATTCAGGTAGAAAAGCATAAGCTTTACAAAGGAAAGGGACCTGTGCTCAAGGTGCAGGAGGTTGTTATGACCTCTGCTCCGGAGCAGGAGGTTGCAACGTTTTTCTAAAGCAGCATTATCAGCCGGTGTATATGTGCCGGCTGTTTCTTTGAAAAGAGGTGAAAACCATGCTGATACGTCTCAGCGATGTAAATAAAATCTACAACGGGAATCCTGTATTACAGCATATTGATCTGACCATTGAGGACAGAGATCGTATTGGTCTGATCGGCGTGAACGGCTGCGGAAAATCAACCCTTCTCCGGCTGATTACCGGGCAGATCCTCCCTGACCATATGGTGGAGGGGGATGGTGAGATCGTCTATTCGGGAAAAACCTCTGTGGGCTATCTCGAGCAGATGAGCGGTCTGGACCGGGAAAGCACCGTCTGGGAGGAAATGCGGGGTGTGTTCCGGGAACTCCTGGATGCCCAGGCGCGTATGCGTCAGCTGGAGGAGAAAATGCAGAGCGGCAGCACTGCCGAAGGGGAGGAATACCATCGTCTGCAAACCTGGTTTGAGAGCAATGACGGCTATCAGATTGATGTGAAGATCAAAACGGTTCTGGGGGGTATGGGCTTTGAGGAGGATACATACCATCGTATTATTTCCGGATTCAGCGGCGGTGAAAAGACGCGTCTTGCCATTGCAAAGCTTCTTCTGGAGGAGCCGAATCTTCTGATCCTCGACGAGCCGACCAATCACCTGGACTTCAAAACCGTTATGTGGCTGGAGGATTATCTGAAGGACTATAAGGGTGCGCTGCTCATTGTATCTCATGACCGGTATTTTCTGGACCGTCTGTGTACCTCCATCTGTGAAATTGAGCATGGCAGACTCAGCCGGTATAAAGGCAACTATACGGCATATACGGTACTCAAGGAAGCAGCCGTTGCCCGTCAGATGAAGGAATATGAGCTTCAGCAGAAGGAAATCGCCAAGCTGGAGGATTATGTAGCACGGAATCAGACCCGTGCATCTACAGCCAAAAGTGCCCAGAGCCGCATCAAACAGCTGGAAAAAATCGAACGCATTGAAAAGCCCGTTACGTATTCCAAGCAGGCAAGGGTGCGTTTCACCTATGAGATCGATCCGCCCCAGCAGCTGCTCTCCGTGCAGGAAATTGATATTTCTGTGGGTGAAGGCACCGGGCGGAAAACGTTGGTGGAATCGCTTTCCTTTGATGTGCGCAGAGGCGAAAAGTGGGGCATCATCGGAGATAACGGCATTGGAAAATCCACACTGCTCCGGGAACTTCAGGGGATTCTGCCGCATAGGGGAAAGGTCCGCTGGACCAGCAATGTAAAACGTTCTTACTTCGAGCAGGAGAGTACAAATCTCCATCCGCAGAAGACTGTCATGCAGGAAATTCATGACCGGGTTCCGTCCTGGACGGACTTGCAGGTACGCAGTCTTCTGGGACAGGTCCGCATTGTGGGAGAGGATGTGTTCAAGCCCATCGGCGTTCTCAGCGGCGGCGAACGTGCCAAGGTCTGCTTTGCTGTGATGATGCTGGAGCATGGCAATGTGCTGATTCTGGACGAACCGACCAACCATCTGGACATCTCCATGAAGGAAGTCATTGAGGATGCTATGGCAGAGTTCGGCGGAACGCTTCTGTTTGTTTCTCATGACCGTTATCTTCTGGATAAGGTAGCCGACCATATTCTGGAGATCACAGCAGATGGTGTGCGCACCTATCAGGGCGGCTTCCAGAGCTGGCTGGATGCAGAGCAGAAGCGTATGCAGGAAGCAAAGGCGGCGGCTTCGGCAGCAGCGGTACAGGCAAAGCCCGCAGGGGAGAAGCCTGCTTACCGTTCCAAGCAGCAGCGTGCCCTGGAGGCGAAGCAGCGCAGCCGAAAGCGGGAACTTGAGAATCTTACGGATACCCTTCAGCAGGAACTGGACAAGCTGAATGAAGAGATCGCCTCCGAGGCAGTATATTCTGATTTTAACCTCATGCAGGAGAAATGCAGCCGTATGGATGCAATCCGGCAGGAGATGGAGGATGCCCTGGAGGAACTGATTCTTCTGGAGGAGGAAATGGAAGGGTAGGCTTTTCATTTTGCACAAAATATACGAAAAACCGGAGCAAAGTTTGTGAAAAAGACATCTTGCACTTTGCGCAAAAATTGTGTATTATTAAATAGGTATACTGCGCTGCGGTATATCCGTTTAACTGAGTAAATTCTGAAAGAAATGAGGAAACGAATATGAAAACAAAAAGAATTCTGGCATGTCTGCTGGCATCTATGATGGCTTGCGGCGTTCTGACTGCTTGTGGTGAGGATACTGCTTCTGAAAGCACAACAGAGGCTGCTACAACTGAGGCTCCGACAGAGGCTGCAACTGAAGCTGCTGAGTCTTCTGATGAATCTTCCGTAGCAGGCGAGCAGGTTCAGATCGCTGAATTTGAGGAAGCTGTTGCAGCTGAATCCGGTGATGCTTATCTGGCAATGGTTGACGGTGAGTGGTATGTTCAGTACTGGGGCAGCAACACTGACCTGCTGACATATGACGCTGGCGTTGTTCCGATCACAGGCAACGGTGACTACACAGTTAGCGTAAACGGTGCTTCCAAGGGTATGCTGTTCGACATCACAGGCGATGCAAACGGTGAATACACACCGGCTGGCTGCTCCTTCATGGCTGTAATGGTTAAGGATGGTACAACTCTGTATCCGAACATGGCGATCGAGATCAAGAGCATCCGTGTAAACGGCGAAGAACTGCCGATGACTGCTAAGAACTACACATCTTCTGACGATGCTGTAGAAATGCGTGCAAACATCTACAATGAGTGGGTTGCTGAACTGCCGGAAGATGCACACGATGCAAACGGCCCTGTAACAGACAACACCACATACTCTGCACAGATCATTGACAAGAACCTGATCGAGACCTGGACCAGCATTGAGGTTGACTTCACTGTATCCGGTATTGAATAAGATTTGATCCTGTAAAACAAAACACGATGCAGTTTCGGCTGTATCGTGTTTTTTGTTGCCAAATGGGACGGGCTGTGTTATAATAAAAGAAAGGTTCTGTTTGAATTGTTGAGGTAAATTGTAGTTTAGCGGGTGAACTGCCGAAGGCAGACCGGCGGTCAAGCTGGCGCC
>JAFURN010000059.1 GCA_017480865.1 Ruminococcus sp.
AAAGCAGATAAGTAATCTTATCTACAGAGCGAAAAATGCGCTCCAGAAGGAACTGAGGAAGGAGGGGCTTGGCGATGATGAGCACTGAAGAAATGGTACGGAACGTATTTCGCAGAACGGATGAATACTTTCAGAAAAAGGAAAAACGTAATAACGCTATTAAGAAAGGGGCGTCTTTTATGTCATTATTCAGTATTATAACTTTGGCAGGACTGGGACTGTGGAGCAGTGCTGCACAGAATGAAGCGGTTCCCAGTATTCCTGAACAGATTTCTGTAATTAAAACAGTTTCTGTAACTGAGGAAACAGCATCAGAATTCGCAGTGACTACAACTGATGTCACTGAGATTCAAACAGATGAAAGCCCATTTGCTATAACAACAAGCAGCATTGCCGCTCAGATATATAAGGCTGAGGTCAGCAAAGCACCGGTTACTGAAACAGTAACAACAGTAGTTTCATTAGCAAAAGAATCTGTTATTGAAACAACAGCTGTAGCTACTGACGATACAATAACATCAACAGATATTGCTGTTCAGACAACAGATACAGTGAACAGCGAAAATGAAATGTCTTCTGTAACAACACTGGTAACCGAATATGGTGACACCAAGCCTTGGACTGACGAAGCTGACGGAACATATGGAGACTTATCTTATATCGTATGTCATGAGCCTTCGGATTATATTGAAATCGTCAGCTGCGCTAAGGACGCTGTTTCAGTGGAGATCCCTGAGGAGATTGAAGGCCTTCCTGTAAAGTTTGTCCATAGTAGTGCATTTCAGGACTGTACAGCTCTGAGATCTGTAACTCTGCCTGAAAGCCTTGAAAATATTGGACATACCTCTTTCTGGGGTTGCTGTTCTCTGGAATATATATACATTCCAAAAAATGTAACGTATATAGGTGCACATTCTTTTTTAGGATGTGTATCCTTGAAAAATATTGATGTAGATCCGGAAAATGAATACTATAAAAGTGAGAACGGAGTTCTGTTTGCCTATGAAACAGGTTCCAAGGAAAATCAATATCTGATATGTTATCCAACCAATCATGAAGGCGCAGAATATATGGTTCCGGATACTGTAAAGGGAATTGACAGTTATGCGTTTTACGCAAATTCATCACTTACCTCTGTTGTTTTGCAGGAGGGATTAGAACACATACGGAGCAGTGCATTTAAACATTGTACCAAACTTGCTTCAATAGATATTCCTGACAGTGTTGTCGATATTGACGGAAGTGCATTTTATGGTTGTACGAAGCTTGCTTCTGTGAAAATGCCGGGCGGAGAAAAAAAGGATGATAGCTTGTGCTATTGGATATGCGGCGATACGTTCGGTAATTGCACCAGCCTTAAATCTGTAACTATACCTGAAAAATTTGAAGTAGTATTTGATTCCGCATTCGATGGATGCATGTCCCTTGAATCTATCGTAATTGAGAATCCGGAATGTGAGATCTGGTGCGATGACGAGGCGGTCACAATGATTCCTGAGAATACGGTGATTTACGGCTACAGCAATTCCAAGGCACAGGAATATGCTGAAACATATGGAAGAAAATTTGCAGCACTGGATGAAATGTCCGCTGCGGAAACCGGCGACATCGACAGCAACGGCACAGTAGACATATCCGACGCAACAGCCGTACTTTCCATGTACGCTGAAAGCGCAGCAGGAATTTCATCAGCGATCTATACAAGTGCAGCAAGTGATCCTGCCGATATAAATGGAGATGGCAGTATTGATATCAGCGATGCTACCGCAATTCTGATTTATTACGCACAGAATGCAGCAGGACTGGTTCCTGATTGGGATGCCGTTATAAATTGAGTTACAAAATAAAACGGGACTGCCTTTGCAGTCCCGTTTTTCATGTCATATAAACTTAATCGCCAAAGGAAATACCAATATTTTTTGCAGTAGTAACCTCCTGGCTGTCAGGTGCAACGAACTTTGTCTTGCCGGCAATGTCGTCCAGCTTGTTCGCAGTGATCTTTCCGTCAACCTTAGCAACCGTCATGCCATACTTGCCGTCACGGATCAGCTGGGCTGCGTATTCGCCGAACTGAGTCGCCAGCAGTCTGTCATATGCGCTGGGATTGCCGCCTCTGAGCATATGTCCCGGAACGCAGACTCTTGCCTCCAGACCGGTTTTCTGCTGGATCTGCGCTGCAATACGGTTGGTTGCTGTTGTAATGCCAGCCTCCAGTCTCTGCTTTGCACGTTCCTTCTTTTTGAGCTTTGCTTCTTCTGTATCAAAGCAGCCCTCTGCAACTGCAATGATGGAAAAATTCTTGCCGCTGCTGCTGCGCTTGATGACCGATTCACAAACCTTGTCAATATCATAGGGAATCTCCGGAATCAGGATGATATCCGCACCGCCGGAAATACCTGCATACAGAGTCAGCCAGCCAGCCTTGTTGCCCATGATCTCGCAAAGGAGAATACGGGAGTGACTGTTAGCTGTAGAGTGCAGACGGTCAATGGCATCGGTCGCAATATCCACCGCAGAGTGGAAACCGAAGGTTACATCCGTTCCATAAATGTCGTTGTCAATGGTTTTCGGCAGACCAATTACATTCAGACCCTCATCAGAAAGGAGCTTGGAGGTCTTATGTGTGCCGTTTCCGCCCAGTGTCAGCAGGCAGTCCAGCTTCTGGTCCTTGTAGGTCTTTTTCATATTCTTGACCTTGTCGATCTTGTCATCACCGATCACTGTCATCATCTTGAACGGCTGACGCTTGGTACCCAGAATGGTACCGCCTCGTGTAAGAATACCAGAAAAGTCCTCCGGCTTCATTTCACGGCATGTGTTGTGGATCAGACCATAGTAGCCGTTGCTGATGCCCACAATCTCTACATTATCCTGTCCCAGCATTTCATAGCATGCCTTTGCAACGCCGCGGATGGTTGCGTTCAGACCCGGACAGTCGCCGCCGCTGGTCAGAATACCAATTCTTTTTTTCATATGAATGCTCCTCCTCTGTATTCGGTATCAGGCATAGAATGCCACGAATTCCAACAAATATACTGTTAAAAGTATACCATTTCTTGTTATAAATGTCAATACGGCGGAGAAATTTTTTTAGGATTTACGCAGCAGTGCTTCCGGAACTGCCTCTGCCATGCGCTGATATGCCAGCTGGCTGGGATGCAGATGGTCGCCGCTGTCGCATCCCTCCGCAAAGGCGCTGGGATGCCGGGGATCCCGTACAGCAGCGTCAAAGTCAATGCAGCCATCCGCCTCATTTGTGGTGCGCATCCAGTCATTCACGGCACAGCGCAGTTCCTCACGGAAGTCTGCATAGGTGCGCCATCCCTCGATCGGAAGCAGCGTTCCCAGATACACCTTCAAGCCATATTCACGTGCCTTCTGAATATACATCCGCAGACCGTCGATCATTTCCTCCGCAGAAGGCAGGTCGCTCCACGGACGGAACCGGTTTACGTCCGTACCCACAGGATGGATGATGTCGTTAATGCCATGCTGGATGATGACCGTATCGGCACCGGATACAAGCGTCTCCCTTGGAAAGCGTGTCTCACCCTTCAGTCCGTAGGAATCATAGGTGATGTTGTCATACTGGCGCAGAATACGGGTACCGCTGGCAGCCTTGCGTACAATAGAGGTTGTGCCGTCTCCGATTTTCAGCATACGCTGCATGAGATAGTCGGGCCACGCCTGTGCCGTGATCGAGTCACCGTAGCAGATGAGCGCACGTTTGTCCGGATCGGTCAGAACTTCAATATCACTGAGAAAATAGAACCAGTTTGTCTTATTGGAAAGGTCCGGCGGAAGCGTTTCTGCTCCGGTATGGTCGCCGACTGCAAAGTATCCCTTGGAAAGAGGACCTGTAATCAGAACGGCAGAACGCAGTTCTGTGAACTGTGCAAAGTACAGGCTGACAGCAGCCTCCTCGCCGGCACATACTGCAAAGGGTGCCGGGTCGCTGAGGACAGCTTCGCCGGCAGGTATGGTTACAGATGTACTGCCGCCAAAGGTGAGGGGACATATGGTATCGGTTTGTATGGAATCACTTCCATCTGATCTGGCAAGATTTGCAGCTGTAACCGTAACAGCCTCCGTGCCACAGAAGTTATCAAGCCGGATGCGGACTGCCTCACCGGACAGCAGCATTTTCACCGGATAGCGCAGTGTCAGGTTTTTTGCGTAGTTTTCAGGACGTCGTGTTGCAATGGAAATGGCATTGCCCCATGCGCCCACCCATTTTTTATTTGTCATCTCAATCATATGGAATCTCCTGTTCTCATCTTTCATTTCCAGTTATACTTACATAGTATACCATAAAAGAAATTCAATTTCAACAGTTTTCGTATCAGCTGGCGGTTTAAATCTGTAAAAATGACTGTTTTTCACGGATTTTCGCTGAATTCGTTGACAGGGCGGCTTTTTTTTAGTATAATGTTAGAATTGAGATAGGTGTATGATTGGGTAAATATGAAAAGCAATGAAGGGAGAAACCCATATGGAAAAGAGATTTGCTGCACTGATTGCTGCATCAGCAGCTGCTATGATCGTATTTGTAGGCTGTTCCTGCGGTTCTGGTATTGAAAACAGTATTGATGATTCCAATAAAATTGTTATGGAAAGCGATGTAACTGTATCCTCTGCGGTTCTGGAAACAACAGAGATTGCAACAGAAGCGGTTACAGAAGCGGAAAAAAGCATCAAGACGACAGCAACCGAAACAGAAACCACTACGGAAACCACCACAACCGGTACAAGAGCCGTTCAGTTTGTAGGCCGTCCCCAGGGACAAAGTCCGGTTACTGCAAAGCCGCAGGTTGTTACACAGATCGTTGTGGTAACTGTTACAGTTCCTGCAGCCACTACAACAGAGGCTGTGACAGAAACAGCAGCAGAAACAACAGTAACTACAACTACAGCACCGGCAGTTACGGAGGAGCCGTTGTATACGATCGCTCTGCCGGACGGCATCTTCCGCCCGGAGGAGGATGTGCGTTTTGTACAGGAAGATGTGGAATTGAGTATCAGTGCTGCCCTGCCGGATATGAGTGCTGTTGCGGAGCAGGTAACAGCAGCTATGCCGGAAAACGGAGGCTCTGCTGCGAATATCTATATCTGTGACGGCTACGAGGTGAAGACTGAAGTGTTCACCCTGGAGGACGGCAGTACGCAGGAGCTGGTAACAGAGATCCTGCTGGGCGGTGACAAGGTATGCACAACAAAGGGTGTGGCAGTTGGTCATACAACGGATGCGATTTTTGGCGCATATGGTGCTGAAGGCTGGGAGCTTGTGGAGGATTCAATTTATCGCTTCCGGACAGAGGATGGCAGGATACTGGATTTCACAACGGAAAATTCTGTAATTACGGAGATCCGTTATTATCAGGATGTACAGTAACGGAGGTGAGCCGTTGTGCATTGGAAAAGATCGGCAGCCTGGGTGACAGCTGCTGTCTGTATGACCGTACAGCTTTCTGTTGTGGATGCTGCTGCCGCAGTTGTACAGCTTGTTCCGGTTGAGAAAGGCATTGCCCTGTCTGACCGTACCGGACAGATTTACATCCATGTACAGAGTCAGGATGCGCTCCATGTTACAGTGGATAAGACGGAGCCGGAGGGTATTTTCCGCTATTATGACGCAGAACTGACCGGTGCAGAAGGGCAGACGGAGACCGTTTATCAGATGGATCTGAGCCGGTGTGAATATCAGATGGATACTGGTGAATACGCCTCGCAGTATACTGTTTCTATTGCAGCCGCAGATGATATTGATGCGGTCTATACCATAAATGTTGTAGTGCAGGACCCGGATTTTGAAGCGGTGGAGGGGAATGTCTATCATTTTTATATTTCCCTTGAAGAAAGCAAGACCCCGGGCTTCCGGCTGCAAAGCAGTCAGGAGAGCACAGAACAGGGTGTGCAGACCTGCCGCCAGATTCTTGTGCTGCAATACCGGGAACTGATTCAAGGGGATGCTGACCGGGATGGCACTGTTGCGCTTGCGGATGCCTCTGAGGTACTTCGCTGCTATGCGGCGAAATCTGCTGGAATTGAGACGAAGATCCATATGAAGGCAGCGGATGTGGATCAGAACGATGCAGTGGATCTTGCAGATGCCTCCTGTATTCTGGTTTATTATGCAAAGATGGCAGCCGGCATGACACCTGCATGGGAAGAGATCATTTTATAACAGAGAAACGGATGCGGTGAATGTGGAGAAACTGCATCCGTTTTTTTGAGGTTCTATTTGAATTGTTGAGATAAACTTGTAGAGGGCGCGCTCACGCTGTCCCCTGCGAATCGTCGGGAACAATCGCATATAAACTATAATTTACCGCGACAATTTGAAAGAGATAAAAAAGCGAGCAGCTGTGCGATTACACAGCTGCTCTTGGTCTATATTCAGAAAAGAATGATATTGTCGTCGTTATTTACGCAAATTCGGACGGGTTAGAAAAGCTGTTATGATAGTATGCAGGCTCTGCTGAATCGAATACATCACGGAAGCCGGCAGACATGAACGCATACTGCTTCAAAGCGTAGTTTGCATCGATCAGAGTAATTGCACCATCCAGATCCAGATCTCCCAGGTTTACCTGCGTCTGATTCCAATCGGGTGCGATGCCTGCTGCACTCTTTGTAACATAGGAGACGATTTCACTGCCGTCGTTGAGTCTCAGGGAGTCAGGTGTGCCGTCACCGCTTAAATCAACATCTCCCAAGTGATAGATCTGCGCCTCATAGAGGGAATCGGCATCAGCCTGATCGACTGTACCATCTTCATTGTAATCAGCAAGCTTCAGCTGCTCGTCAGTGAGCGTATAGCTGTCATCCAGAATGGATCTGGAGAGCATTGCTGTGTCATGTCCGGTGATCACACCGTCCATGTCGATATCGCCCATTGCAAAAGCTGCAGCATCAGCTGATACCATAGTGAAATTGGCGAACACGGTTGCAAGAGAAAGCACACTTGCAATCATGCGATTCTTCATGTTTTTCATGATGAAAACGTCCTTTCATTACTGCTTGAACAGAGTGATTTTTTGCAGATAAATACTTATGAAAAACCTATATCAATCGTGCGGCGATGTACAGGTGCCGCACGATCGGACACAGGAATCTAAAAATATTGCAGGCGAGGTTTGTTTTATGCCCGACAAACCCGAAAAAGCAATATTAATAGCAAGATTAAGAGGGCCGTACATGCATGTGCAGCTGGATTATCAGGGGCTGCACATGGAATGCCGGCGGTGATGAATGGAAAAATGGAATTCAGACATTCATCACGAGGAATAGTAAGATGAGTAAAGCAAATTAAATGGAAGATTCAGTGCTGTATGCAGTAACGGTTTCAGAACCACTGCTGGTGTAAACGTTAAATACAGCCTTTGCATAGTATGTGCCTTTGCCTAAACCGCTTTTGGGTTTAGTCTGAGTAGTGGAATTGCTGTTTACAGAAAAACTCCACGAAGAAATAGCACTCCAGTTATCAGTGCTAGTTTCCTTATACAAATAAATTGTACCTGTAATTCTGTTAACTGCAGCAGTACCAGTCAGTGCGGCAGTACAGTTTGCTGTGGTTCCGGAAATTGTCAAAGTGCATGATGAAGAACGTGTGTATAAATAATACGGCGTTGCATCAGCATATGAAGCAGTGCTGCATACGGCATTGCTTTGTGCAGAAACCGGAAACGCTGCCATGCCTGTCAGCATGGAAACAGCAGTAAGCATTGTGATAAGTTTTTTCATTGTTTTTTACCACCTCCTATATAATAAATACGAGGAGGAGGCAAAAAGTTACAGGTTTCCCGAAAAAAATTTTTATTCTACCTTTTGCACAGATTCTGCGATTTTGATTAGTGCATCTTTACCAATAGTGGGGGTTCCGGATTCTTTTGAAGCCGCATCAATTGTAAATACATAACCATCCTGTACCCATGATAGATATTTGCACTCGCCATCAAACATATTAATATAAAATCCTTCACTTCCATTGATAGTAATTGGTTCCAGTTCAAAACCTTCTGTATTAACCATTATTTTGGAATACTTGGGATGAGTTTGTGAAAAATAAATTTCATGCTTTGTGCTTTCGTAACAATAATTATAATACGCAAGCGGATCTTCTGTATAAGAAGTTTGTTCGTATCCGTTTAGACCTTCAGTAATCTCATATTTAACGGACATGTCAACATCTGTTTGTTCGTCAGAAGCAATGGAGATGTCTATATGGGTCGGAAAAGCTGTCATACAGAAATGTGCAAACATCTGATATCCAGCACCCATTAAAAACACAGCAGCAATGCCTGCAATCAGTGCATAACGCAGGCGTGTGTGCATACGGATGTTTGTTCGACACGGCTGTGATTCGGCCTTCCGAATCGGTGCTTTTATTTTTTCTTTAAAATTCCAGGGGAATTTGTGGGGCGTTTCATTTAATTCGGATTCATCGATATAGGTCTCGCCGTAAGTCTGAATGACTTTTTTAAGCAGCTGATCAAACTCTTGATTCGTCATTGAAAAACGCTTCCTTAATCATAGCTTTCAGCTTGTTTCTTCCACGGTTTATGCGCACCCGGACATTTTCCGGAGTGATGTTAAGTGCTTGTGCAATTTCCTTATCAGAATATTCATGGAAGAATTTCAACATCAGGACATCTGCGTATTTTTTATCCATACTTTTAATCATCTCCATAATCTTTATTTGAGTATCACGGGATTCCGTTTCCAGTTCAATATCATATGTATCGGCTATCACTTCTTCCTGCAAATCTTCGTATACATATTTTTTCTCGTCATTGAAAATCTTGTAACACTCGTTTCTACTAATAATAATCAGATAATTGCGTGTTTTGTTACAGATTGGCTCATTAACTTTTTGTAAACTTTCAATCAGGATTGAAAATGTTCTTTGTACGACATCTTCTGCAAGATGACGGTCCTTGAGCAAGCCATAGGCGTAATTATACACCAGATGCTTGTATTGCTCAAAGATAAGATTGAATTTTTTCTGTTCTTCCTGCGGCAGCATCGCAAGATACATATTCAGCATTGGTGTCCTTCTTTCTTATGTTGGGATTTCCGTATTGACCGTTACAGTCGGGAAAATGGAAAAATGCCCGCAGTGATCCTGTCATCACAGCGGGCATCTGTTGTACAATGGAGGTAATTCTGTTTTTATGCTTCTTCCTCTGTAACAAACTGGCTTTCATGACGGGTGAAGAAGTCCGTGCGGGGCGGGAGGAATTTCAGCTTGTGATCAGCACCGGTAAAATAAGAAATCGGCTCAAAGATGGTATCCCACGACCAGATTCTTTCATCTGCCTGCAAATATTCACGCAGCTTTTCTGTGCCGATGGGCGCCATGGGGTGCAGAAGGATACCTGTGATACGGATCATATAGAACAGATTGGAGAGCACCTGTACAAGCTCTTCCTTGCTCTGTGTATCCGGGTGGAGTGCCTTTGCCATATATTTGCTGGCATTGCGGATATAGCTGTCCAGAACGTATGTGCACTGATGGAATGCAAATTTGGACATGTGCCGCTCATACTCCAGAACTGCTTTTTTTGCTGCTGCGAGGATATCCTCTTCCGGAACGGCGTCGGGCAAAATGCCGTCCAGTTCTTTCTGGGTGGTATAGAATGCGGTACGGATCATACGGTTATATACATTGGACAGCAGCAGACCGTCCTTTACAACAGGGTCTGCATCGGAGGGATTTGCATCCGGGTTATAGGGCTTGGGCATGAAGCTGACAGAACGCTGACCCAGACCCAGACCTAACCAGTGCATACGAAGCTGCTCCGGAGTATAGTGGCTGAGAAGATCGTCTGCCATGGGCGGCTTTACAGCGCCGGAGCTGGACGCCTTCTTGTCAAGGAAGAGAATGTGGTGATTTGCCACGATAACAGGCAGCTGGAGCTCGCCCTCTGCGGGATCAGCGGACTTTTCTGCTGCGTCCTGCTGAGCCATCCACATAGCCGGTTCTGCAATGCCGTAGAAGTAAATATTATCCTGTCCGATGAACTGATATACAGTGGAATCCTTGCTGCACCAATACTGCTTCCAGTCCTCACGGGCATTTCCCTGCTGCTCCAGATACGTCTGGGTAAAGGAAATGGGTGCCCAGAGGGATTCGGGCCATACCCATACAGTCAGACCTTCGGAGTCCTCCAGCTTCGGAGCCGGAACGCCCCACTCGATGTTACCGGTCAGGCGGAAGGGAACAAGTGTCTTGCCGGTACGGTAACGGATACCGTTCTGCGCCAGAATGCGGCAAGCCTCATCGCAATCGGACAAGGTTGTAAACTCAATAGTGAAGGAGGGCTTTTTCTTTTCCTCCAGGTAGTTGTGTGCGGGCATCTGCTCCTTCAGGGAGAGATAGGTCTCCTCGAACTCACGCTTGACATAGATCACCGGAGGCTTCAGGAATTCGGAGATGGTTTTGTGTACAACCGGACGTACATCCTTGCGCTTCTGCATCTGTGCGACCCATTCCTTCAGCAGTTCCTCGTAATCACGAAGCTTGAAATACCAGTTGGTAACCGGGCGCATGGTCGGTGTTTCACCGGTAAGTGTGCTGACAGGATTCAGCAGGTTTTCGGGCATATACTGATGACCCAGATCGCATTCGTCGGCATAGCCCTTCTCAGAGGAGCAGCCTTCCACCGGGCATTTGCCCACGACCTGACGTCCGTTCAGGAACACGCCTGCCTTTTCATCAAAGAACTGCATCGTAGAGATACGGCGAAGCTGCCCCTTCTCATACAGGGAACTGAGGAACCAGTCTGTCACCTCTGCATGGATCTCCTTTGCACGGTCCAGACCCGATGCGGCGTAAAGATTCGGTTCAATGGCATAGTCTGCAAGTGTCTGCTTCTGCTTTTCATGGTTTCTGCGGACGAAATCTTCAAGGGAGCCTTCAAACTCGCCCTTTTCAACCTTCTGACGCCAGCCCTCTGCGATCGGGGAACCGTAGCAATCTGTGCCGCTTACGAAGATGACGTTTTCCTTGCCGATACGGTCGCGCAGGAATCGGGCGTAGGTATCTGCGAATACGAGCATACCGCCTACATGACCGAAGTGGAGTTCTTTATTGCCATAGGGCATACCGCCGGTAACAACGGCACGCTTCGGAAATACAGGACGGGGGATTTCAAATGCTTTCTGCTGTTTTTTATCAGTTGACTGTTTATTGGACATAGTTTCAGATCCTTTCGAAAATTTAAGGAAGCACGTATCTGATCTGACATGCAGGATTTCTTGCGCGCTTCCTGGAATATTTTACTCTTCATTATAACATAAGATACAGGAAAGTGCAAGTCCTTTGAAGGAATTTTGCACGGGTATACCATTTATAATGTATACTGCGGTTTACAGGACATACGTCTGTCCTTATAAGATCGCCGGTGCGCTGAGTGTGGGGTCAAATCCTTCGGCGGTTTCGCTGCCTCTGTACCGGATAAATACATAATCATCAGGAAGGGAGGAGGGGGTATGCCCTGTCAGTTCCTTAAAGGTGCGGTTGAAATGCCGGATGGTGCCAAAGCCCGTTGCATGGGCGATTTCTGTAATGGTCATCTGCTTTTGAGAAAGCATAGAGACAGCCTCTGCGATCCGGATGATATTTACATAGGCGGAAAAAGACATGCCGGATATCCTGCTGAAGTATTTGGAGAAATAGGGTTTGCTGTAGCACATGAACGCAGCAGCTTCTTCAAATGTGATGTCTGCGTACCGTGTTTCAATCAGCTTCAGAAGTGCCTTGTATTTTTCACCGCTGCTGACGGCATGACGGCTCTGCATGGAACAGCCGTTGAAAAGCTGAGCCAGAATACGGAGCATGGAGCAGCTGCTGAAAATATCGCTGTAGGGCTGGCTGCTTTGCAGTGCGCTGATGATTTCGTCAAAAAGTGTCTTCAGGGGAAGCTGTGTCCGGATCAGCGGACAGTCCGGTGTTTTGCCGTCGAAGGCGGAATCCACCAGTTCTCTGTCTGTCTTGATCACAGAGATGATGCTGTCAGATGCTGACTGGATGTTATGCACGACACCGCTGCTGACGAAAATGCAGGAACCCTCCTCAAGGAGATACTGCTCACTGCCGACCATGACCCTGGCAGTTCCGCAGTCCGGGAATATCAATTCGTACTCCATATGCCAGTGAGGGAGATTCAGCAGATTCTCATATTTATGTGCGGAAATGCGTCTCTGGTCTGTGAGTGACAGGTTTTCGAATTTTGCGATCATGATGATTCACCTCTGCGAGTATTATACCATATTGGATAATAAATGTCCATAAGCGATAAACAGAAATCTTGCAGCGGCTGAAAGGATATTGTACAATTTAGATGGAGATAGTATGTCACTGATGCCTGTTTCCATACAGGAGCAGAGCGCAGACGGAAAGGATACGATATATGACGATTGCTGAAAAAATCAGACAAGGGAAGACCTGTCTTGGAATCGAACTTGGCTCCACAAGAATCAAGGCGTCTCTGATCGATGATACATATGCTCCGGTTGCAGGCGGTTCCTACAGCTGGGAGAATCAATTTGAAAACGGATACTGGACATACAGTCTGGATGAAATACATCAGGGTGTGCAGGCTTGCTATACAGACCTGGTAAGGGATGTTTCTGAAAAATACGATGTACAGCTGACGGGCTTTTCTGCTTTGGGTATATCTGCAATGATGCACGGTTATATGGCGTTTGATGAAAAGGATATGCTTCTGACTCCCTTCCGTACATGGCGGAATACGACAACAGAAGCAGCAGCGGCTGAGCTGACAGAACTGCTTCACTTTAACATTCCGCAAAGATGGAGCATTGCACATCTTTATCAGGCGGTCCTGAATGGGGAGGCGCATCTGTCCCGTGTCTCCTATGTAAGTACGCTTGCCGGGTATATTCACTATCTGCTGACGGGAAGAAGAGAGGTCGGTATCGGCGAGGCTTCCGGCATGTTCCCGGTGGATCACGGCGGATACCATGGGGAGTATGAGACGCTTGTAAACCGCAGACTTGCAGAAAAAGGATTTTGTCATAGGATCTCAGAGATATTTCCTGCGGTACGTATGGCAGGTGCACAGGGTGCATATCTGACATCGGAAGGGGCAGCGTTCCTTGACCCCAGCGGAAATTTACGGGCAGGGATTCCGGTATGTCCTCCGGAAGGCGATGCAGGAACCGGTATGACGGCAACCAGCAGTATTCTTCCGAGAACCGGCAATATTTCCGCAGGAACCTCTGTGTTCTCCATGCTGGTGCTGGAAAAACCGCTGAAGGGCTGCTATCCTGAGATCGATGTGGTTACTACCCCGGATGGTGCGCCTGTAGCGATGGTGCACTGCAACAACTGCTGCGGTGAATTGGATGCGTGGGTGAAGATGTTTGGTGAATTTGCTGCACTGACCGGCAATCCCATGGATGTATCCGCACTTTATGAAACCCTTTACAGGCATGCACTGACCGCTTCTGCGGGACAGGGCGGTCTGACCATGTATAATTATATTTCCGGTGAGCCGGTAACCGGCATTGAAACCGGATGTCCCATGTATTTCCGCAAGGGGGATCGTCCTCTGACACTGGGGGGCTTCTTCCGGGGACAGCTTTATGCGTCTGTTGCGGCATTGAAAATGGGCATGGATATTCTTTTTGAAAAGGAGCATGTTCGTGCAGACGGCTTTACCGGACACGGCGGGCTTTTCAAGGTGGAAGGCGTGGCGCAGCAGATTCTTGCAGATGCGCTTTGTGTGCCCATAACGACCATGCAGACTGCCGGAGAGGGCGGTGCATGGGGCATGGCGCTTCTTGCAGCATATATGATATGCGGTGAAGGGACATCTTTGGCAGACTTCCTCAGCAGAAGGGTATTTACGGAAATGCGTACATCTGTAAGCATGCCGGCGGAAACGGGCGTGCAGGATTTTGAAGGCTTCATGCAGTGCTACAGAAAGGGTCTTTCTGTACAAAAGGCTGCTTCAGAGCTGTAAGGAGAATGGAATAATATGCTGGAACAGTTGAAACAGGAGGTTCTGGAGGCGAATCTGCTGCTTCCGAAGCATCAGCTTGTGACGTTTACCTGGGGCAATGTGTCTGCGGTGGACAGAAGCAGCGGTATGATGGTGATCAAGCCCTCCGGTGTGGAATATGACCGTCTGACCGCAGAGGATATGACAGTGGTCGATCTGGAAACAGGAGAAGTGGCAGAGGGACGATATAAGCCCTCCAGCGATACGCCTACACATCTTCATCTTTACCGATGCTTCCCGGAAATCGGCGGTATCGTTCATACACACAGCCGTTGGGCGACTTCATTTGCCCAGGCGGGTGTTCCGCTGGTACCGATGGGAACCACGCACGGTGATTATTTCTATGGCGAGATTCCCTGTACGAGGTCTATGACGCCCGGGGAGATCGGCGGTGCATATGAAATGGAGACTGGTGCGGTGATTGCAGAAACCTTTGCCGGAAAGAGCCCCATGGAGATTCCTGCGGTTCTTGTAAAAAGCCACGGTCCTTTCACATGGGGAACAGATGCAATGCAGGCAGTGCATAACGCAGTGGTTCTGGAGGAGATTGCTTTTATGAATTATCATGCGCTTGCTATCAATCCGCTGTCAGGACGCATGCAGCAGGAGCTTCTGGATAAGCATTATCTGCGCAAGCATGGTGCAAATGCCTATTATGGGCAAAAATAAGTGAGGTGCAGTTTTCGGACTGTTGAAAATGCGGCTTACAAGGAAGCAGTTGATGCAGCCGTATCAAGTGTGGACGTATGGCTGCAATGATCGATGAATACAAAGATATAAGCAAGGAAAAGGAAACAGGATCGCCATGCAGCTTGGGCTGCGTGGCGATTTCTGTATTTTGTGTATGATTTTTTGAGGAAAAAATGTGTCAATGCGCAAAATGACAAAATACACCCCTTAGGGGGGGGGGGGGGGCTTTACAACCTGCACAAAAATACCTTTTGGTACGTAGAGGGATTTGCCAAAAAATGGAAATGTGATAGTTTTGTGGTTGACAAATGGGCATGGCAGTGGTAAAATGAACATAAGCTTTATAGCTGAAATGATAAATTGGTCCTTTTTTCGGTGCTTTTGAAGTGAAGTGTGACCAATTTGCAATATCGGGCTATAAAACAGAACGAATGAGCAGAACAGGGAGGATCATGTGAGCAAAACACTCAAAGTTATCTTAAAAACGATTAATTTTATTATTATTTCAGTTGCTGCTCTTCTTGTGATATTCATCATTGGCGCAAGGCTTCTGGGGTTGCAGATGTTTACGGTGCTGTCCGGCTCTATGGAACCGGAATATCCCACAGGTTCCCTGATTTATGTCAAGGAGATCGACCCGGCTGAACTTGAGGTCGGCGACGTCATTACATACAGACTGTCAGGTTCCACAATTGCAACGCATCGGATCGTAGAGATCATGGCGGATGCAGAGGATCCGGATGCATTTCAGTTCCGCACGAAGGGCGATGCCAACGATTCGGAGGATGCTGTACCAGTCGAAAGCAGCAGTCTGATCGGCACTCCCGTACTGACATTACCGAAGATCGGAGTTTTTGCAAGCAGCATTCAAAGCCCGCCCGGCAGCTATGCTGCGCTTGCAGTGGGTGCAGCACTTCTCCTGTTTGTTTTTGTAACGGATTCCCTGACCAAGGACAAGAAGAAGGAGAAGCCGGAGGATGATGCGGTGCACAGAACGAAGCAGGATACAGAATAAATTCAGGAAAAGGAGAGAATGAGGATGACTACAAAAGGCAAGGCATTGGTTCTGATTTCCAGTGCGGCAATGCTTGTTACGGGAACGGTTTTCGGAACACTGGCGTATTTTACAGCGAAGGAAACCGTTATCAATACGTTTACTGTGGGTAAGGTTGAGATCGACCTGAACGAAAGCGACTATGACGGTGACGGGAATACACAGGCGAATGAATATCGTCTGGTTCCGGGCATGGAGTACAAGAAGGATCCGACTGTTACTGTAAAAGCAGATAGCGAAAGTGCATATGTGCGTATGATTGTGACTGTGCATAATTACAGTACAGTAAAGGCATTGATCGCAGATACTTCCAATGGTATTACTGATTTCACAGATTTTCTGGGAAATATGGACGATTCGGTATGGGTGCCGGCAGGTTCCGTCGAGGATACGGAGAAGGGTACGATTTCTTATGAATATCGTTATTATACAACGGCAGCAGGTTCTGCTTCGGATGTAACACTGGAACCCTTGTTTGATACGCTGATCGTTCCTGCTGCGCTGGACGGCGATGAGCTGCAGGCGCTGTATGACGGCGGCTTCCGGATCGATGTGGAAGGACATGCGATCCAGGCAGAAGGCTTTGAAACCGAGGACGCTGCATGGACTGCATTTGATGGACAGGTTACAGAGTAAAAGAGAATATACCGGCAGGGTACAGGCTGCCTGGATATACAAATTCTGAGGGAAGGAGGATACGGGATGCAGGAAAAGAAGGAGAAAACGCGCTTTGGCGTGAAGGCCTTGCTTCTGACCGCAGGACTTACACTTGCGCTGAATGCAGCCGTGGGCGGTACGATCGCCTGGCTGATCAGCCGTACTGAGTCTGTGACCAATACGTTCACCTACGGTGATATTGATATTACCCTTACGGAAACGGAGACAGATGACGGAGATGACGATCCGAGTACCAATGAATATGAGATGGTGCCGGGACAATCCATTACAAAGGATCCGCTGGTGACCGTGGAGGCAGACAGTGAGGACTGTTGGTTGTTTGTAAAGCTGGATGAGTCGGAAGGCTTTGACACCTTTATCACCTATGGAATGGCAGAGGGCTGGACTGCACTTGCAGGCAATGACGGTGTTTACTACCGCACAGTTGACAATTCTGCCGAAGCACAGGAATTTGCGGTGATCGCAGATGATCAGGTGACGGTCAATGCAGACATCACCAAGGAAATGCTGAATGAACTGGATGCAGACGGTGCGGAAAATTATCCGACCCTGACGGTTACTGCATATGCAGTACAGCGTGATGCAGACATTGAGGCAATCAGCACAGTAGAAAAGGCATGGGCGCTTGCTCAGAGCGAAGCTTAAAACAAAGGATGTAAACGAGCGGACTCGTTACAAAATAAAATTTATTTAAAAGGAGTAATTTATTATGAAAAAGAAGATTATGATCGGTGTTAGCTACGCAGCAGTTGCAGCACTGGCAGTCGGCGGTACAATGGCTTACTTTACAAGCACCAAGGACGCAGTAAACGTTATGACATTTGGCGAAGGCATTTCCATCGAGCTGATCGAACAGCAGAGAAGCGAGGATGGTTCTGAACTGGTAGATTTCAAGCAGGGTAAGGAACTTCTCCCGATCGTTGGCTCTGCACAGGGCGATAAGGATCAGTGGGGTATGCCTGTTGCTAAGAATTATGTGGACAAGATCGTTACTGTAGAGAATACCGGTAATGAAGCTGCATATGTTCGTGTGATCGTTGGCGTTCCGGCAGCTCTGGAATCCACCAAGGGTTCGGATGGTCCTCTGCATTGGAATCTGGGTAATAACTTTACAGCAGATGGTGACTTTGATGGAACTGAGAATCCGGCTTCTGATGATATCAAGATGACATACATCGAAAATCAGACGATTGACGGTATTGCCTATAATGTCTACACCTTTACATACAATACTGCTCTGGCAGCAGGCGAAACTACCGAGGCTGCTCCGTTCACAGGCTTCTATCTGAACAGTGCAGTTGACTACGACGCAGATAAGGAATGCTACACATTCAATGGTGAAGAAATCGACTATGATCTGTCTGATGTTATCATTCCGGTACAGGCACAGGCAATCCTTGCAGAGGATTGGGAGACAGCTGCTGAGGGATTTGCAGCTGCAGAAGCAAACAACCAGCTGCCGGCAAATCCGTGGACAGATGCTGATTTCGCAACAGATGCAGAAGCTATGGCAGAGTCTCTGGCAGCCGGCAGTGATGTAACACTGGCAGGCAAGAGCATGATTCTGGATGAAGATATTGCTATTACTCTGAACAGCAATGTTACCGCAGATCGTTCTGATGCAAGCGGCGCTGAAACATACTCTGCACTGACAGTTGCAGCAAATGTAACGATGGACGGTACTGGAAGCGTCGAAAATGAAGGCGGTTATGCGATCACTGTTAAGGGTGATGAAGCTTCCCTCACAATCAACGGCGGTAATTATAAGGGCAATACAACTGTTGTAAATGTTGTAAAGGGCAGCCTGACCATCAACGGCGGTTTCTTTGAAGCGGTAGATGCTGGCTACGGCACAACATACCTCATTAACTGCATCGATGCAAACTACAAGGCTGGCACAGCTTCTGTAAGCATCACAGGCGGTACATTCGTGAACTGGAATCCGGCTGACAATGCTGCTGAAGGCGCAGGCACAGACTTCGTTGCTGCTGGCTGCACTGTAGTTGAAAAGCCGCAGGAGAACGGCGATATCTGGTACACAGTTGTTGCTGAATAAGCAAATTTAAAAATAATGGATTCACCTTCATGCTCCCGTCCTTCGGGGCGGGATGCATTCAAGGCGTAATTTAACTTGAGAGGATGTTAAAATCATGAGTGTAAAGAAGAAGCTCCTGACCAGTGTCAGCTATCTTGCAGTAGCATCTCTGGCAGTCGGCGGAACACTGGCGTTTCTGTCAGACACAGACGATGCAGTAAATGTTGCTGCACTTGGTAATGTAAAAATCGAACAGATCGAGCAGCAGCGTGTAGATGATGGTGACAACCAGACTGTACTTGAA
>JAFURN010000060.1 GCA_017480865.1 Ruminococcus sp.
AAAATCCTTGTGGAACAAGGCTCGTACCGTCCGCAGGATTCTTGCACTTCGTGCTTCTCTCCTGCTATGTTTCAAATTCCGCATATTTTCTTTGCTTTGTACTGTAGCAAGGCTTTCTTGTTACGGTTTCACTGTATGGGAAAGTTTTTTTGAATGCGGAATTTGGTTTGTTTGTTCGGCGAAAAAGCACATAATTTAAAAGCCAGGTGTTTCGCTCTCTGCGGAGAGCGACCAGGGCTGCCCGCCCTGGACCCGGCAAGCTGGCGCCAGCTTGACCGCCGGTCTGCCTTCGGCAGTTCACCCGCTAAACTACAATTTACCCCAACAATTCGAATAGAATCTGAAAAAGTATTTAAACACAAAAACGCATCCGAATCCAGGAAGGATCCCGATGCGTTTTGTTTTTGCTTATCCCTTTGCTGCAAGCAAACCATCCATCAGTGCCTGATCTTCCATTTCACAGGCTGTCCGGTCATAGAATTCGCCCGGAGTGGACCACAGCACAGGACACATATCACGTTTACAAGCCTCTGCCGCAACGCTTGTCAGGAAGAGGTTTACATTTTCCGCAGTCTTATTGCTGGTTGCCGCACCGTATTCACCGATGATGACTGGCACACCCTGACTGACAAAAGTATCATACAGCAGCTGCATGTTGTTTTCCAGCTCCGTATAGTCTCTGGGAGAACCCCAGTTGGCTCTTGCCTTGCCCCAGTCGGCATCCGCTGTCAGAATACAATAGGTAGACGGTGTGTAGTAGTGTACAGAAACTGCACACTTATCCTGAGGATCCTCAGGCATTTGATACAGCGGGTCACAGGTCAGGGATACATCCGTAATATAGCCTGCGATCAGCAGATGACGCTCTGCGTTGTTGCCGCCGCTGCTTCTGACCAGATCCACAAAGGTCTGGTTGATCTCATTGACCAGCGCATAGGACTCCTGCTTCTGTTCATCTGTGCCGGTGTAACGGTCCCAGATGCTGCTCCAGCCCGCCTCCTCATTCAGAGACTCGAACATCAGCTTGTCGCCGTATTCTCCGAACGCATCACAAAGCTGGGTCCAGATGGAAGTATACTTCTTCATGCATTCTTCCTTATCGGTCGGGAAATTCTCCCACCAGCCGCCGTCCCAGTGGATATTGAGGATAACGGCCAGGTCAGCCTTCAGCGCCCATTCCACAACTTCCTTCACACGGGCAATATAATCCGGATGAATGGTATAGTCCTCTTCCATCATGTTGGACCATGCCACAGGCACACGCAGCGCACCAAAACCTTCCTCTGCATAGCCCTTGATCATTTCCTCGGTAACAACAGGACTGCCCCATGCAGTTTCGTAGGCGGTTACTGTATCATCTGTGATCCAGCCGCCGCATGCCTCAAAGGTATTGCCCAGGTTGATGCCGACGCCCATTTCCTTTACAAAATCTGCGGTTGTCAGACCGTGCATCTGATAGATATCCACTTCACCTGCCGGTTCTTCTGTTACTTCTGCTGCATCCTGCACGGAACTGCTTTCCTCCGCTGCATCAGAAGCGGTATCCTCTGCACAGCCGGTTATCATGGAAAGGCTCATCACTGCACAAAGCAGCATTGCCCATATACGTCTCTTTTTCATGAAAAATTCCTCCGTTCTTTACTTGGTGAATACGAACTGTTCCAGTTCGAAAAGATGTCTGCCCTTGAATTCATCACGGAACCATCCGCCTGCGCTGTCCTTTGCAACAAAATATACAGCATGACGTCCCGTTATCGGCGGCAGTTCTGCGGTATAGATGCCGTCCCCAGTCCCCACATTGCACACTGCAGCAGGCTCGCCTTCCTTCCAGTCATCAAGATACACGGAAACTGCACTGTTGCTGCCGTTTCCTCTTGTCTGCATGTGAAGCTTCAGGGGCGTGCCGGATTCGTCCTCGCCGAAGTCGAAATACTTATAGCCGATTACACAGTCCTCGGTGATATTGGTCACGGTTCTGGAAAAAATGTTCCGTTCCGTTACGATACATCCGCCCACCAGAACGCATGCGATCTCAGCCGGTGTGATCTCGTAAGGATTCAGGGACTCTGCAAAACCCAGAGATGTCATTTCCACCTGCGGAATGGTGCCGTCCTCCAGAATCTCAATACGCTCTGCGCAGCCACGGCGGGACATAATGGTACCGTTGGTCATGCGATGGTAAAAGATATACCACTGACCATTTATGCAGCAGATCGAGCCGTGATTATTTCCGCCCGGATAGAGCTCGCCGTTGTCGATGATGACGCCCCGGTAAGTATAAGGACCCATGGGAGAATCCGAGGTCGCATAGCGCAGCTGACTGCCCGGTCTGCCGGAATAGATAAAGTAATACGTCTTGCCGATCTTCCGGAGGGAACACCCTTCAAAAAATCCGAATTCATCGTCTGCCGGGATGATATGCTCGATCAGCGTATCATCCTTGGTACAATACATGTTTTCTTCCAGCTCGATCATGAAGGACCGTTCAAAGCCGCATGCCGCATAAACTCTGCCGTCATCATCCACCAGAACACCCTGATCAATGAACCAGCCGTTGCAGCAGACCTCGTCAGAGATGCCGTATTCATACTGAGACAGCAGCCGGAACGGACCTTCCGGACGGTCTGCCGCAGCAATACAGCCCTTGCCGCCGAAAATATAAGCATAGAGATAATATTTGCCGTCCTTCTCCACCACATCCGGAGCGTAGAGCGGACCGTCTGTCCAGTCTGTATCCGCAGGGTGATAGGGGGCATCGGTTGTACGGAACACCTCGCCATGACAGATCCACTGCTCGGGATCGTTTACCGGTGCGCTCCACACCTTCAGGCAGTAGTCGCAGAAGGAGTCGGATGCCGCATGGTCGTGAGAGCCGTAAATATACACACGGTCACCGAATACACGGGGTTCGCCGTCGGGAATATATTCCCATTTTGGAAGGTAGGGGTTTGCCATAAGTATCTGTTCACCTCATATCATATATTTTATACCAATCCCTTCAGCTCCGATAGACAAAGCCTGCGCAGAGACTTGGCATTAAAAGATACACATATTTACCATGCAGGATTCAGACCTGCGGCAAGCTGTGCATAATAGGTCAGGATCGCCGTTGCATCTGCAATTGCAATTTTGCCGTCGCCGTCCGTATCCGCAGCAGTTCTCTGGGCATCGGTCAGGCTGGAAGGAAGATTTGCAGCCCCGTACGCATATTCTGTCAGTGTCAGTGTGGCATCCGCAATATCCACCGCACCGTCTGTATTGACATCGCCCGCATCGCCGCCTGTTTCTGCACCAGTTCCGTATTTTGCCAGAATTTCCGTGAAATTTGCCTGAAGCTGAGAATCCTTCAGAGTACATGCAGTACGGCTGTAGTGGGCATCGGTAACATCCCAGAGTACCGGACACAGGTCACGGCTCATCGCCGCTTCTGCCACGGAGGTCAGGAACAGACGTACAGAATCCGCATCCTTATTCTTATTGGGGCAGCCGTATTCTCCGATGATAACCGGAATTCCCTTGTCCGTAAAGGTGGTCTTGACCATATCCATGTAGTAATTCAGCTGCTCGAAATCCGCATCTGTGCCCCATGTAGAGCGCATCGTCGCCCAGCTTGCATCCTCCTCCAGAATCGCAAAATCTGCGGGCGTATAGTAATGGACAGAAACTGCGCAGCGATTCATGGAGTCAACAGGCATTTTGTAATAGCTGTCGCAGGTCAGGTCGAAATCTGTATTGTAGCCGGCAATGAGCAGGTGGCGTTCTGCGTTGTTCCCGCCGGAACCGCGTACAATATCCACGAATTTCTGGTTGATCTCTGTCAGCAGATCAAAGGATTCCTGCTTGCCGGCGGTACTGCTGCTGTACCGGTTCCAGAGGGAATCCCAGCCGCCTTCTTCGTTGAGGGACTCAAACATAAGCTTATCGCCGTAAGTTCCGAAGGCATCACAGAGCTGTGTCCAGATACGGGTGTACTTGTACATACAGTTTTCCTTATCCGTGGGGAAATCTGACCACCAGCCGTTATCCCAGTGAATATTGACAATGGCATACATGCCCGTATCCAGTGTCCAGTCAACGACCTCCTTGACAGATGCAAGGTAGTCAGCATTGATGGTGTAATCATCCCCCATCATATTGGACCATGCTACCGGAATGCGCAGTACACCGAAGCCTGCATCTGCATAGCCCTGGATCATATTCTGTGTGATGACAGGACTGCCCCATGCAGTAACATAGGATTTTACCGTACCATCGCCCCACTGAGCGATCCAATCGCCGCAGGATTCATAGGTATTGCCGAGGTTGATTCCCAGACCCATTTCGTCAATGACCTGCTGGGTCGTGATATCACGCATTTCCGCAGAAGCCGCTGCGGAAGCATCCGGCACTGGAAAAGCCAGCACAGACACAGCCAGGGCTGCGCTGCACAGAATGGATGTGATTTTCTTCAGATTCATTGTATTCCCTCCTGAAAATAAAAAAGCGTCCCGAATTTCTGATATCTTTATTATAACACAGGAAGAGACATTTGAAAATGGTGCGATGTGCAAGAACTACTGACACTTTGCGCAAAATGCAATCCTATAAATAGTTTACTATAAAATTCCGGATACGTCAATCTTCTGAAAAAGAAGAGAGTGGACAACTGCGTTGTTTATCCACACCCCTTACAAAATGCGTTTATCAACGCATTTTGTTCACACCCAAAAAGAACAGGGAGCATGGCGGCAAAACGCTCTTCACGAAAAAAGTAAATGCTGCTGCCATGACAAAACAAACATCCCCTTGACAAATGCCGGAAGATGCGTTATAATAAAAATACAATATACAACAGGGGAGCCAACTGGCTGAGAGGAAACAATTGCGTTTCGACCCAGAACCTGATTCGGATAATGCCGACGTAGGGAAATAGTATGTATGCTGATTCTACGTCACAGGTGTATTCTGTGACGTTTTTTGCTTTTTGACAGGTCTGTCCTGCCGGCTTTCCGGCAGTGCGGCGGCGGAGCCTGTCTCCTGCAAGCGCAGCTGCATGGTGCACCACCTGTTCAAAAATGAAATGAGAGGTGAAACATCATGCCTGCCGCAGTGCATGAAAACGTATGAGAAATACAAAAATCAAACTTCTGGTAGAGGGTGCTATTATGATCGCCCTTGCCGCTGCCCTGAGCTTTATCCGCATTTATAAAATGCCCTGGGGCGGTTCGGTAACACTCCTGTCTATGCTGCCCATTGTGGTTTACAGCATCCGTCACGGCGTAAAATCGGGACTTGTGGTATCCTTCCTGTTTGCCTGTGTCCAGTTCGCTCAGGGTATTATGGACGGACTCTTCGGATGGGGTCTGACGCCCGGCATGCTCATCGCATGCATTCTGCTGGATTACATCCTGCCCTTTACCTTCCTCGGTCTTGCCGGACTCTTCCGCAAGGGGAAAATGGCCGGCTGGATCATCGGCACAGTCATTGCACTGCTCCTCCGGTTTGCCTGCCATTTCGGAAGCGGTGTTGTCATCTGGAAATCCTTCGGACAGCTGTGGGGTGATTTCTTCACAGAGAATACCATTCTCTACAGCCTGTGCTACAACGGCGCATATATGCTTCCGGAAATCATTCTGACCTGCATCGGTGCTGTGCTCCTGTTCAAAGCACCGCAGATGAAAAAGCTGATGGAGAAAAAATCGTCCGATATACAGGCGTAACAATCAAAAAAGACTGCTGCAACATCCAGGTTTGCAGCAGTCTCTTTTTATGCGTTTTTATTCGTTTTCAAGCAATGCCTTATAGAACTCGGAATAATCATCACGCTTCTTGTTTGTGAACTCGATCGCCTCACGGGGATGACGGTTCAGAAGACCTGTGAACATGTACTGGAGGTCATAGCCCCATACAACGCCCTGTTCCTTCAGAGGCTGCATGTACTTCTCGATAAAGCGCAGCAGCGTATAGAGATTATACTTGGGATTCTTCAGGAAGCCCAGCAGCAGTTCCATTGCGCAGTTGCCTGCACCTCTTCCCATACCCTGTACGGTAGCATCCAGATAGGATACGCCGTAGGACATGGTTTCAATGGTATTTGCAAATGCCAGATTCTGATTGTTATGTGCGTGGAAGCCGATCTTCTTTCCGGTGCCCTCTACCGCTGCCAGATAAACCTTTGCCAGTTCGGAGGCATTTTCCGGATACAGGGAGCCGTAGCTGTCTACCAGGTAAATTACATCTACACTGGATTCCGCAAGCATTCTCAGTGCTTCTGCCAGCTGATCGGAGTTCACCTGAGAAACCGCCATGATGTTACAGGTTGTCTCATAGCCCAGTGCATGGAAATGCTCGATCATTTCAATGGCAGCCGGGATCTGGTGGATATAGCATGCCACACGCACCATATCGATTACGCTTTCGGACTTAGGCAGGAAATCCTCCTTATAGTCACATCTGCCTACGTCTGCCATAACTGCGATCTTCATATCAGAGGGGTTATCCCCTACGATCGCACGGATATCCTCCTCCTTGCAGAACTTCCACTTTCCGAAGTCGCTTTCGTTGAACATATGCTTGCTTGCCTTATAGCCGAACTCCATATAGTCAATGCCGCTGCGGACATTCATCTTGTAAAGTTCTGTTACGAATTCATCTGTGAATTCAAAATTGTTGCAGAGACCGCCGTCCCGGATGGTTGCGTCCAGCACCTTGATATCGTCTCTGACTGCCATCAGATTACCTTTTCTTCCTGCCATGTTACTCTTCTCCTGTTCTGTTTTTGGAATTTAAAGCGTTAAAGCGTTGAACTGTAGTATATTATAGCACATCCAAAGCGGTTTGTCAATTGGTTTTGTGAAAAAAATCGTAATACGGCACGATTCCGCACAGAAAGAAAAGTTTTCGGTCAAGCCATTCTCAAAGGCTTAACCGAAAACTTTTATATGCAGTTCACTCCAAACGCTCTCCTCTTATACGTAGGATTCCTCCAGTTCGCTCTTTTTCTTCTGACCCTTGTACTTCTTCGCCAGTCGGACACAGTTCTTTATACCCTTGTATACTCGCTCTGTTGCGATGATCAGCACCGCAGCACCAATACACAGAATCACAAGGCACGGAAGCCATTTGCCGTCGATCACGTCAAGATGCTCCTCGATCATAGCCATTGCCCCGGAGGAAATCACCACCGAGCACACATAACACAAAAATCCCAGAATTCCTGCTGCTGCCTTTGCACCTGTACTTGCGGGAGCGAACGAGATTCTTACGGAAATATACAGCACCAGCACCGACAGAACCGCCAGCAGCAGATCTGCGATCGCCTTGATCAGTATCACTTACATGCTGTATACGAAGAAAAGCAGGATGAAAAAATCCAGCAATATATGTACGCCGTTGATCAGATCCACAATGGACAGCATCTGCACCGGCACAGAGGATGCCTGCATGGGCAGATGGTAAATCAGCTTATAGTGCTGACCGTAGTTTGCGGCAACCACGAAGGGGGATGCCACCAGCAGCATGGAAAAACCCGCAATTACACCGCCCCAGAAGCCGTCCAGTGCATCCATGTTATAGCCCCATTTTGCGTTCAGGAAGTTTACTGCTGTTGTAGCGATCAGTGCAAACACGATAAAGCCGCCGATCCCCATCAGGCGCAGTGTACTCATAACCGCCTTACCATTGATTTTCCAGTTGAATTTCTGCTGGTCTTTTGAAAAACTTGCCATTCCGATCCCTCTTTCTTTTTTAGAATTCCCATGCGGCATTCGCCTGCTTCTTTTCTACATACAGCTTCTGCGCCAGAAGAATGAAGAGTACCGATGCAGCAGTGATGCAGAGTGCCGGCATACCTGCCAGTGCCTGTAACCATGCAAGTTCAAATATCACATTCATAAAGCTCGACATAGAACCGATCCAGATGAGGTAAAACACAATGATCATAGCCGTGCAGAAATAGGATGAGCCCTTGCCCTTCATCTTCCACATGCTGGAATAGATCAGGTAGAACATGAGCAGTATCGCAGAAATCGCAGTGCTGATCACAGCACTGCTGCCCGCCACGACGCCGGTAAACCGGTCATCCAGCAGAACCATTACATTCAGGAAAATACAGGGCACACTTGAGAAGAACAGCAGAACGCCGAAATAGCCGAAGCTCTGCTTATAAGCGGAAACCTTTTTCACCGGAAGATGCATAAAGGTATCAGTCAGCTTTACACTGCCCTTCAGCATGTTTCTCTGAAGCCGTTCTGTCCTGTCCAGAATCTTGCCCATTGGCAGGATCGTGCTTCCGGCGAACATCATGAAGGACATGAATGCACTGCCGCCTACAAATACGCCTACAATATTGTCTGCCAGAAATTCTTCTGTATCGATCAGACTTGCAAATACCAGACAGCCGATCATAAGTAACGAAATTCCCAGACAAATCGCCCACAGCGCAGTATTCTGTCTGCCCACAATGGCAAGTCTTGCCTTGTCGATACGCTTTGCCTCCGACCATTTCGGATTGAATCTGACCTGTTCCTTTGCCTTTTTAGCCATTGTTCTTCTCTCCCTCAAGCTCTACAATTTCTTCACGGTGTCCCCAGATGCTGAAGGTCAGCAGGTTTTCGATATTAGGGGTATGTACGCCGACTTCATTGAAATCCGCAAGATATTTTCTCTCCACCAGTGCTTCAAAATTCTGTGTACCTCTGCGGATACCGATGCACAGGCTTTCATTCGATGCATTCAGCGCATCCAGGCTGCCGCTGATGACTGCATACTTGTCCTCGATCTGGTCGATCGCCATGCTCTCTGTCACCTTACCGTCGATCAGCACAGTTACACTGTCTGCAATCTTGTCAAGATCCCCTGTGATATGGGTGGAGAACAGAACCGCACGTTCTCCCGCTTCTACAATCTCACGCAGAATATCCAGCACCTCGATTCGTGCCACAGGGTCAAGGCCCGCAGTCGGCTCGTCCAGAATCAGCAGATCGGGATGATGCGCCAGCGCAAGTGCCAGCATTGCCTTTGTCTTCATACCCTTGGAATATTCGGAGAATTTCTTCTTCGGCGGAAGCTTCCACATCTTTGCGTACTTTTCAAACAGTGCCTGATCCCAGTTCTTGTACACATGAGCAAAGGCTCTTGCATACTGCTTGATGCTGGAGGTCACGAACAGGTAGTCATCATCGGAAACATAACCGATTCGCTCCTTTGCCTCCACTTCGCGTTCCACATGATCCATACCGAAAATGCGGATATTGCCGGCTGTTTTTTCCATCGCATTCAGGATCAGCTTGATGATGGTGGTCTTACCTGCGCCGTTTTCGCCCACAAGACCCATTACCATGCCCTTTTCCAGCCGGAAATTCACGCTGTCCAGCGTAAAATCCGCAAATTCCTTGGTTACATTCTCTACTTCCAGTGCATACTGATTCATCATTTTGATTCGTCCTTTCCGTTTTTATCATAGATTTTCCCGATTACGTCCGTCAGTTTGTGTTTCTCTATGCCGACCTTGCAGCATTCCTCCGTGAGTGTTTCCATTTTTTCAAGAAGCTCACGCTCCCGGTTATCCTGAAGCTGGGACAGCCTGTCCAGCCGCACAAACGTGCCCTTTCCCGAAATGGTATACACAAATCCTTCGTGTTCCAGATCAATGTAGGCACGCTTTGTGGTAATCGCACTTACATTCAGATCCTTGGCAAGCTGCCGCACGCTCGGCAGCATCTCGCCGTCCTGAAACTCGCCGTCGTAGATCGCCTTCTTGATGCCTTCCTCAATTTGCTCATACATAGGCTTTGCGCTCGTATGACTGATGATGATTTTCATGTTACAGCTCCCTTCTTTGCCATGTTTGATATACTGTGTATATCCTGTATACACAGTATATCACCTATACACATGCTTGTCAAGGGGTTTTGCAAAAAAATTTTCTGAAAAAAGAAAAAGCAAGCTGCACGGCTTGCTGTATCTGTCGATATTTCTTTATAATAGGAGCATATCGTTCCGTGCAAGGACGCCGCCATGCGGTTTGTTTCGCTTCAGCATTTTCAACATAAAAGTGTATTTGAATTTGTAAGTTTATACAAAATCGAAAAAAATCGAATTTTCATATTGACATTTGCACATCCTTGTGATATACTAAATAAGTCGCATGAGAACAAGCTTCACAAGATGCGAATGACATGTGGCGGCATAGCTCAGTTGGCTAGAGTACTCGGTTCATACCCGATTGGTCGCTGGTTCGAATCCTGCTGCCGCTACCACATGGCCCGTTGGTCAAGAGGTTAAGACACCGCCCTTTCACGGCGGAATCATGGGTTCGATTCCCGTACGGGTCACCACCTCAAAGAAAAGTCTATCACACGATAGACTTTTTTCTTTCCATGTGAAGCATTTTTATCATACGGCCCGTTGGTCAAGAGGTTAAGACACCGCCCTTTCACGGCGGAATCATGGGTTCGATTCCCGTACGGGTCACCAGCATCAAAACTCAGAAATGACGAAATATCGCCGTTTCTGAGTTTTTAATTTTGTCCCAAAAAAGCAGTTGTTCTTTGTTTGTTCTTTATTCTCAAAAAGCTGTGGGTGGAGCCGAAAGCTAAGATGCTTTCGGCTCTTTTCTGTTGAAATTAAGTGCGTTGGAAACAGCGTCAGAAACCTTTGCCTGTGCCTCCTGAAGCATATGGCAGTACACATTGCTCGTGGTACTTACGGCGGAGTGCCCTAACGCTCCCGATACCGTCACAATATCCACGCCCGAATTGACAAGGAGCGATGCGAACAAGTGCCTGAAGCTATGCAAGCCATAGAAAGGCAATCCGTGCTTGTCGCAAAATTCGTTCAGCCAGAAGTAAGGCGTTCCGTTCTGCATAGGCTCTCCGTTCCACTTGACATAAAGCCTGTCCGTTTCCACCCACTTGTCACCTACTCGCAAAGCCTCTGCGTCCTGTTCTTCCTTGTATTCCCTGAGCATATCCATAATCTCCTGCGGAAATTTCAGGGTGCGCTGTGAACGCTTCGTTTTTGTTGTATCGGTGTAAACTCCCTTTGCAGCGGTGTAATTGGATGTTCTGCGAACACTGATGATATTGTTCTCAAAGTCAACATCTTTCCATTCCAAACCCAGCATTTCACCACGGCGGAAACCGCTGTAAATCATAAGATT
>JAFURN010000007.1 GCA_017480865.1 Ruminococcus sp.
GTCCGCATTATCGACGCATCCACTGCACACAGAACAAATCCCGATTGGGCATACGGCTTTCCGGAATTATCTCCGGCTCACCGTGAAAAGATAAAGACTTCAAACAGAGTTGCAGTTCCCGGCTGCTACGCAAGCGGCTTCAATTCACTTGCATATCCTATGGTAGCAAGCGGACTTATGCCGGCTGATTATCCGGTGCAGTGCTTTGCAGTATCCGGCTACAGCGGCGGCGGCAAGAAGATGATCGCCGAGGTTGAAGCTGAGGGCAGCGCACCTGAGGTTCACAGCCCACGCTTCTACGGACTTGCAAATAATCATAAGCATCTGCCGGAAATGCAGGCTGTCTCAGGTCTCAGCAGAAAGCCTATGTTCACTCCTATTGTGGACGACTACTATAACGGCATGGTAGTTTCCATTCCGGTACAGGCTGCAATTGCAGGAAAGGCTGTATCTTCAAAGGAGATCCATGCAATGTTCACAGAACATTATGCAGGCTGCAGTTTTGTAAAGGTTATGCCGCTTCTTGAAGAGGCTGACATGACAGCACTCCGAATCAGCTCCAATGATCTTCGTGATACAAATATGATGGAAATTTTTGTATGCGGCAGCGAGGAGCAGGTGCTTCTGTGCTCACGTCTTGACAATCTCGGAAAGGGCGCATCCGGCGCAGCTGTACAGTGCCTGAATATCATGATGGGCGCGGATGAGACTACAGGACTTCTTTAATAAAGGAGGAGCTTTTAAATGAAACAGTTTGAAGGATATAAATACATAGACGGCGGTATATGTGCTGCACAGGGCTTCCGTGCAAGCGGCGTATACTGCGGTATTAAACGGGCAATGACGCCGGACGGTAATGAAAGTCCGCTTGGTAATGAGAAAAACGACCTTGCACTGTTGGTTTCTGATACAGAATGCAGCACAGCGGCAGTTTACACACAGAACAAGGTAAAGGGTGCGCCGATCCTTGTAATGAAGGAGCACCTTGCGGCAACAGGCGGCAAGGCAAAGGCAATGATAGCAAACTCCAAGAACGCCAATACCTGCAATGCTGACGGTGTGGAAAAGGCAAAGGCTATGTGCGCACTTGCAGCACAGCAGCTGGGTATTGACGAAAAGCTTGTTATGGTAATGTCCACAGGCGTTATCGGTCAGATTCTGCCAATCGAGCCTATTGAAAAGGCTATGCCGGAGCTTTGCGGAAAGCTTTCCGCAAACGGCGGACGCGAAGCTGCACTTGCAATTATGACAACAGATACATTCCCGAAGGAAGTGGCTGTTGAATTTACACTGGACGGCAAGACCTGTCATCTGGGCGGAATGGCAAAGGGCAGCGGTATGATACATCCCAACATGGCTACTACTCTCAACTGCATCACAACAGATGCTGCCATTTCTCCGGAAATGCTTCAGAAGGCTCTGTCCGATGTGGTAAAGGTTACATATAACTGCCTGTCTGTTGACGGCGACCAGTCTACTAATGATACATGTATGGTCATGGCATCAGGTATGGCAGGCAATGCTGAGATAACATCTGACGGTGCAGATTATGATACATTCCGTCAGGCACTCTATATCGTTATGATGAATATGACACGCCTCCTTGCAAAGGACGGCGAGGGTGCATCAAAGCTTCTGGACTGTACAGTTTCCGGTGCAGCTGATATTGATACAGCCATTATCGTAGCAAAGAGCGTTATCTGCTCACCGCTTTTCAAGTGTGCAATGTTCGGTTCTGACGCAAACTGGGGACGTATTCTCTGTGCTGTAGGCTATGCACCTGCTGAATTTGATATAAACAAGGTCGATGTTACCCTTGCTTCAAAGGCAGGCAGCATTGACGTCTGCAAGGACGGCTCAGGAATTCCTTTCTCTGAGGAAATTGCCAAGGAGATACTGCTTGAGGATGAGATACAGATACTCATTTCCATCGGAGACGGCGAAGGCACAGCAACAGCGTGGGGCTGCGATCTGACCTATGATTACGTAAAAATCAACGGTGATTACCGTTCATAAGGAGAGGTATTCCGAAATGGGAGAAATAACTAACAACATCCGGGCGCAGGTGCTGGTTGACGCACTGCCCTATATCCAGAAGTACAATGAAAAGATCGTTGTAGTAAAATACGGCGGCAACGCCATGACAAATGAAACCCTCAAGCAGGCGGTTATGAACGATATCGTTCTGCTGTCACTGGTAGGCGTAAAGGTCGTGCTGGTGCACGGCGGCGGTCCTGAGATCAACGACATGCTGAAGCGGCTCAATATTGAGAGTAAGTTCATCGGCGGTCTGCGCTATACGGATGCAGAAACAGTTGAGGTCGTTAAAATGGTTCTTGCCGGCAAGGTGAATAAGGATCTGGTAAATCTGCTGGGAAGAAGCCATGGTCAGGCACTGGGTCTGTGCGGTACAGACGGCGGCATGCTTCTGGCGGAACGCAAGGAAGGTCCGAATGGTGAGGATCTTGGCTTTGTAGGCGATATCGTCAAGGTAAACGAAAAGCCGATCCTGGATGCGCTGAACTGCGGATATATCCCGGTTATCGCAACAGTTGCAACTGACGAATTCGGTCAGACCTATAACATCAATGCCGATACAGCAGCAGCACGTATCGCAGCGCAGCTGGGTGCGGAGAATCTTATCCTCATGACGGATATTGCAGGTCTGCTCCGGGATAAGGACGACCCGTCCACACTGATTCCCTTTGTTCATGTCAGCGAGGTTCCCTTCTTCAAGAGAAAGGGCGTCATCTCCGGCGGTATGATCCCGAAGATCGACTGCTGTGTGGAGGCTGTCCGCAGAGGCGTCAAGAAAACTGCCATCATCGACGGCAGAGTACCTCACTCCATCCTGATCGAGACCCTTTCCAATGAGGGGATCGGTACTCAGTTCCGGTAATGGGCTATGGCAAAGCATAAGTGTCCGCAGTGTAAAAAGCGGTTTGACTATGAATTGAACGGCTGGATCTGTCCGGAATGCGGCTTTGTCATTACAGCTGGTGATGAGGAGTCGGCGATTCATCAGGAAAAGCTGGAGCTGCTTCAGGAGCAGCAGCAAAAAGCCGCAGCACGGCAGGCAAGGAGATACTCCTCCCAGTCCCGGCATACCTCCCGTCCGGCTGCATCACAGCAAAGTGCGTCCGGTATGGGAAGCCTCATCGGGAAGGTGATTTATCGCCTGATCTGTTCCGGTTTGCTGATACTGGTGGTCTTTCTGGGGATCGGAATCGGCGTTTTCATTCCGGAAACGATGCGCAGCATCGAGAAAAATTCGGATATGGAAAAGCCATCCATAACGATCGAGGAGATGAATAAACCCATCCGTGCCGGAGAGTTTTCCATCCGCATTACACAGGCTTTCTTCCCGGAGTGGGAGGAGATCGAAACGCCGGAGCATGGCAGATACCTTGCGGTGCGCTATGAGACCAGAGGTGAAAATGAGGACGATTTCCTCCAGGACCCCTCCGATGTTGCATGGGCATGCCTGTTTGATAAAACTGCAAGCTCCTATCTGATGCCCCTGTATACCACAGAGATGACGGATGATGACGAAGTGTACTCCATGCTGTACGGCAAGGGCGTGATGTATGACCTCAGCAGGGATGAGGGGATCCTCATTTTCCTGGTGACAGAGCCGGTATCGGAATATGAACTGTACATCGTGACGGGCGAAGAGAATGGCTATGGGCAGACGGATGTTCTGGCAGAAACCTGCTGCAGCGTTCCGCTGACCGTAACCGAGGAAGAAGAGGAGGCTGTATCATGAGTATCGCAAAGAAAAAAGCCCCCCGCTTTCTCGTGGCGCTCATTGTGATCCTGGTTCTGGAATTCGTCGTTATCATAGCGGCGGACAGCTGGGAAACGGATGCCCGCATGGATGCGCCCTGTCTGAAGGTCACCTCTGCCTGGTGGATCGCACCCGAAACACAGCAGGAGGATGACTATGGTTATATTCTTGCAGCTGTGGAGAATTACGGAAAAACAGCCGGCAGACGCAAGCCCGACTTGCTTTACGGCGGTGCGGAGCAGGAAGAATACCGCTATTATGCCGATTCAAAGTCGTATTATGATCAGATCGATGCGGACAGTGATGAGAGTTACGAAGGCAGCGAGGTCGTTCCCCCCGGTGCGTCAGTTCCGCTGATCTGTCCTGTGGATGAAACGGCCTTCATGAATATGCAGGAACTGCTTCTGGAGGAAGGCAAGATCTATGTAACGCTTCCGGAATCATGGGCGAGAGAGCAGATCTACTGTGAACTGGAGATCAGCGCAGACATCATAAACTGGGAATAAACAGTACAGAGGGGAGGTGCGGTCATGGCAAAGCATCCATGTCCCAATTGCAGGAAGTGGTTTGACTATGAATTCAACAGCTGGGTTTGCCCGAATTGCGGAACGGTCATTACAGGCTCTATGGAAAGTGAAGTCCTTGATACGGGTGATTTTCAGGCAAGACCTCAGAAAAAATATAAAGCAGCACCTACCGTAAGAGATTACGACAGAAAGCACGGTACAGGTGCTTTCCGATTCAGAGGCAAGGTAATTAAAATCGCGGCGGTCCTCATTACACTTGGTCTTGTTGCAGGAGCTGCCTTTGCGGTACATAAAGATGTGAAAAAGACCCGTATGGAGCCGGAAACGATCCCTTCTGCTGAAGTGACAACAACAGAGGTGTTTGCCAGTACGGAAGCGGAAGAAACAAAGCCTTCTTCAGAAGCTGCTGCGGAAGAAACCGAGCCTGCATCAGAGGCGAAGCCGGAAATCACGGAAATACAGGAATTACAGGCGGAAATCGGTGAAGCAATTCCGATGCATGGCTATGATCTCACCGTAACTGAAATTTTTGAACCGCAGTGGCAGGAGCTTCCCAAGGCGGAAGGCTGGAAATATATTGCGGTTTCCTTTGAAAAAAACGATGCGAACGGAAATGAGATGTACGGCTTTACAGGTAAGGATGCATATGCGTCTCTCTATGATAAAACTGAGGGCGTTCCGCTTATGTCACTTTACGAGAGCGATATTATAAGCTATGAGGACGAGGAAACCAGTCTCTACATGAGCTATAATATGATATCCGGTCTTAGTTACGGTTCCGGTACCATACTGTTTCTTGTAAAGGATACGTCCTTGGAGTTTGAACTTTGTATTTATGAAGGCGAAGGCACCAGCTACAGCGACTATGAACTGCATGCAGAACGAAGGATCGTAATTCCTGTTACCAGAAATGTACAGGAGGTGAGCCTTCAGTCATGACCCATGATCCGAATAACAAGAGAAGAGCTGGCAGGGCGAAACGTGCAGCTGTAATGATACTGATGCTGATCGGTATAGTGATATCCCGCATGGAATCCTGTGACTGTAACAATGCTCCTGAGCCGGACTCCTCGAACGACAGCCTGCTTGCGGATTTTGACTACGAATTCAATGTGGACGACTTTGACTTCAGCGTATTCGAAGATGATTATGAGTTTGCGTATGAATTCGAGGAGGAGCAGCTTCACCTTCGTGTGAATCAGGCTGTGTTTGATATGAATACCGGAATCCTGACGGCTGTGATCGAAAATTACGGCAATTCATCTGAGGACGGACTGCCTGCAATTATAATGAATGCAATCAAGGATTCAGAGGATTATATCTGCTGCGTATATCCCGAAAGCTATTATAAAGAAGCGGAGGATAAATTCGGCTACTCCATTGAGTACCGTACGCTGATCCTTCCTCAGACGGAGGTAACGCTTACCTATCAGCTTCAGAGCTATGAGCTGGAATATCTGAAGGAAGCAATCGCAGAATCTGACGAAATATGGGTGACATTTTATAAGGATACAGCAGAGGAGACATATTGTCTTCTTGAAATTGAGTAAGATTTTTGTGTGGCACTGCCAAAGCCTTCCCTTGCTAACAAATTCATCCATGAAAGGCTGTTTCGCAGAAACGGGCGACCAATGGTCGCCCCTACAAAGGAATCGCTTTGAATTCTGCAAAGTGTGAATGCAGCAGATGTAGGGGCGAGCATCGCTCGCCCGCATATATCGCATATTTTATTCACAGCGAACAGTTTAAACTGATGGTGTTGCCCTTGCTAAGGGGAGTCTTATGCGGAAATTTTTTATTCAATAATATACCCAAAAAATAAAGGAGTGAAAACAATGACAACACAGGAAAAGCTGAACGGCTCTGTCATGGGAACCTATGGACGGTTCCCCGTGGTTCTGGAGCAGGGCAGCAACAATATCTGTACCGATGAAAACGGCAAGTCCTACATTGATTTCGGCAGCGGTATCGGTACATCCTCGCTGGGCTATTGCAACGATGCATGGGTGGAGGCAGTCTGCAAGCAGGCAAAGTCTCTCCAGCATACATCCAATCTTTACTATACAAAGGTGCAGGCAGATTTTGCAGAGGCAATCTGCAAGCAGACCGGCTACAGCAAGCTGTTTTTCTGCAACAGCGGTGCGGAAGCCAATGAATGCGCCATCAAGCTGGCAAGAAAGTACAGCTTCGACAAATACGGCAAGGGACGTCATACCATTATTACCCTGGTGAATTCCTTCCACGGAAGAACCATGTGTACCCTGTCCGCAACCGGTCAGGATGTGTTCCACAACTATTTCTTCCCCTTCGTAGAAGGATTCCGCTATGCAGAGGCAAACAACATCGATGACCTGAAATCCAAAATCGATGATACCGTATGCGCTGTCATGATGGAATATGTACAGGGTGAAGGCGGCGTCAATGCCCTTGACAAGTCATTTGTGGATGCAGTCTATGAGATCTGTGCAGAAAAGGATATCCTGGTTATGGCAGATGAAGTGCAGACCGGCGTCGGCAGAACCGGAACCTTCCTTGCAGGAGAGCAGTTCGGCCACAAGGCGGATGTCACCACTCTGGCAAAGGGTATTGCAGGCGGTCTGCCTATGGGTGCATGCCTTGCAAATGAAAAGTGCGCAGGCGTTCTCGATAAAGGCTCTCATGGCTCAACCTTCGGCGGAAATCCCGTTTGCTGCGCAGCAGGTCTGGCGGTGCTTTCCACAGTGACTTCTGAGGGATTCCTTGAAGAGGTGCAGAAGAAGGCAGCTTATATCCGGGAAAAGCTGAATACGATGGAAGGCATCCGATCCGTCAGCGGTCTGGGTCTGATGATCGGTATTGAACTCGAAAATAAGACGGCGCTGGATGTTGTGAATGCAGCACTGGAGCAGGGATTGCTTCTGCTGACAGCAAAGACAAAGGTTCGTCTTCTGCCGCCGCTGAATATTACATATGATGAAATTGACAAGGGACTGGCAATTCTTGCCGAAGTCCTGAAATAAAGGAGGAAATTGCAAATGAAACATTTACTGAAAATGCTCGACCTGAGCACCGAAGAGATCATCGACATTCTCGACCTTGCAGATCAGCTGAAATATGAACTGAAGCACGGTATTCCCCATCCGCATCTTCAGGGCAAGACTCTGGGTATGATCTTCCAGAAGTCATCCACACGTACAAGAGTATCCTTTGAAACCGGTATGTACCAGCTGGGCGGACAGCCGCTGTTCCTGTCTTCCCGTGATCTTCAGATCGGACGCGGCGAGCCGGTGCAGGATACCGCACGTGTACTGTCCCGTTATCTGGATGGTATCATGATCCGTACCTTTGCACAGAAGGAAGTAGAGGATCTGGCAGAATACGGCAGCATTCCGATCATCAACGGTCTGACGGACTTCTGTCATCCCTGTCAGGTACTGGCTGACCTGATGACGATCCGTGAATTCAAGAGTACCTTTGACGGACTGAAGGTATGCTACATTGGTGACGGCAACAACATGGCGAACTCTCTGATCGTAGGCTGTCTGAAGGTTGGCATGTCCTTCAGCATTGCGTGTCCGGATGATTACCAGCCGGATCCGCAGATTCTGGAATTTGTAAAGGAATACGGAGATAAGTTCCAGATGACAAATGATCCCATGGAAGCGGCAAAGAATGCAGATGTACTGATTACTGACGTATGGGCGTCTATGGGTCAGGAAGGTGAGGCTGAGAAGCGTAAGATCGCATTTGCCGGTTATCAGATCAACGATGAGCTGATGAGCGTTGCCAACAAGGATGCAATGGTACTGCACTGTTTGCCGGCGCACCGTGAAGAGGAGATCACCAATAAGGTATTTGAAGCGCATGCGAACGAGATTTTTGAGGAAGCAGAAAACCGTCTGCATGCACAGAAGGCTGTTATGGTCAAGCTGATGTCAGATAAGTAAACAGAAAAAGACTGTCCGGAACGGGCAGTCTTTTTTTGCAAGAGAAGAGCGTTGTGGGGACCGCAGCGTATAAAAGCTTTTTGGTGCAGCAATTTCTCGAAAATGCTGCCGGAGCTCGAGGCAGCGCCTCGAATGGCTGCTGTGCAGCCATAACGAATCAAGCTGGTACGGATCTTGTACATGTGAGAGAGGTAAACAGAAAGCCCTGCCGGGCTGAGCGGCAGGGCTGTATTTGATGTCAGCGTTTAGCATTTTTGAGATCGCTGACCATATTTTGGATATGTAGTATTTGTATATCCGAGAGACCAGTTACATCTATTGTGCGGATATTTTCCACTCCTAAAAGATAATCGATGCTTACGGAAAACGTATCGGAAATTCGTATTAACAAATTGGTAGAAGGGAGGACGTTATGATTTTCCCAGTTAATGACGCATTGCTTTGTGACATGAAGTTGTTTACTGAATTCCAGTTGACTCATACAAAGAGACTTTCGTAATTCCTTGATTCGCTTGTTGAACATATGGTTTATCTCCTAAAAAGTAAATATCTAAATACTATTATACAACTATAATTTGATACATCCAAAATACTATAGTATAGCAATACGTGACAAAGAGAACACTTCACCGGAGCGCTGTGCAAATTAAACAGAAAGGAGCAAAAAACTTTGGCGTAGTTTGGCTTGACAAAGGTATAGAAGTGTGATATAATAATAAAGCTGTCGAACGGAGAGCAGTAAACGAGAGTGGAAGGAAGAGGAACGGGAGTTCGGATACTTCACAATTTGTTTACTTGACA
>JAFURN010000061.1 GCA_017480865.1 Ruminococcus sp.
CCTGCTCTGTTTCTGTCAGGGAGTAAAGCTGTTCCGTCAGGCTCTTTTCCGTACGGTTTACATGGCGCATGGTCACAGATGTAACTGCATCCGCAAGAATCGTTCGCTCTGTTTCGCTGAGCGATTCCGTATAGCCTGAAATCAGCGTTTTGTCCGTCAGCACCTGCGTCAGCTTTTCCCTCACGCTCTGACCGATATACCGTTCATTCAGATATTCCCACAGTTCCTCCTGCTCTGTTTCTGTCAGGGAGTAAAGCTGTTCCGTCAGGCTCTTTTCCGTACGGTTTACATGACGCATGGTCACAGATGTAACTGCATTTGTTAGAATTATCCGTTCCGATTCCGTCAGACTCTCCACATAGCGTTCTATCCGAATTTCATCCGTAAGATGATTCTTCTCCAGAAAGCGGTCGTGCCGGCTGCGCTGCTCTGTAACCAATGTCTGCAACTGTGTCTGCTGCAAAAGATACTGAAAATCACTTTGCAGAATCATATCTTCTGAAAAATGCTTATGCTTATACGTATGTGTATCACGCTCTGAAAACAGCATCCGGAGTTCATTTTCATATTGTACCGTCTTACGTTTCAAAGCCATAGTCTGGGTTTCAGAAATCTGATCCGTATACATATCCAGAAGCATTTCCGGCTCTGGCTCTGCTGTCTTTGCAAGCTGCTGCTTCAAATAGGTTGCAAAAGCAACAGAAAAAATCATTGTATACGGAAGCAGTTTCTTCTGAACAGAGGTCAGCTGTGCAGCTGTCTCTGCATACTTCCATTTTTTCTTCTCATTTCTCTCTACCGCTGTATGATACACAAGAAGCTTCATGATATTTTCAGAAGAATATAGCCTTTCCCGCAGTTCTGTTCCGGCATATCCCTCCTGGGTATCATGCACCATCTTTTTCAGCCCTGTGAGAAATGTCTCCTGTGTCATAGAAGAAAGCATGGTTTTCCAGGATATATTCCTGATTTCCGTCTGTTCCGTATCAGAAACTGCAAACAGTCTGCGAATCTGCTCCTGCTCAGCAACGGACAGATGCCTCACGATCCTGGACAATTCCTCCTGAGATGCAGAAACTGCATAGGAAAGGCTCATTGAGCGCATCTGATGGATCTTTAACTGTTCTCTGTATTCTTTTTCAGTTTGAGACATACTGCGAATCAGATGATACAGTTCCGATCCTGTAAAATGCGCGATCAAATGCTGTAATTTCTGTATTGCGGAAACCTGCTCATTTTCCAGATAAAGACGCTCCGGCGTCTGCTGGGAAAGTCGTGACAATGCGTATTCTGAATAGCTTCGCCATATTGCTTCCTGTAAAGGCTGCTGCTGCTCTGCGATCCAGCCCTGAAGGAGGTTTTGTATAGTCCGGGTATTCTTTTCACGCACAACCCGTTCCTGTTCTCTGAGGAAAAAAACGATTCGCTCCATATCCTCACGCTTTTCTGAAAAAGCTTCATACTTGTGTATGCTGGACAACAAACTCCGGGATGCTGTACGCAGACGAATGCTTTTCTCATTTCGTTCGATTATCCGGAAATGGGTATCCCGTTCCTTTTTCAGATGATGATACTGTTCCCTGTAATGGGCTGCATAAACACGCAGCGTTTCCCTTACAGAATCGGTAACAAAGCCCTCTTTTTTTTGCAGCTGGAAAAATACTTCCCGTACGATCTGCTGCACCTCTGGTTCAGGAATTCGAAGCTGACGCAGCTTTTCCTCTGCCTGATACTGTACATTCCATATGTAATTCTGCCAGACGGGAGACGGCTTCTGATTCTGCACAATTGCGCAAAGCTGAAGCAGCATTTCCATAATCTGCACCAGCTGTTCCGCATCTGCTTCTGCCTGACCGCCCGGATTGCGGTAATGGACCTGCTCTGCAAAACCGATGGGACGATATGCTGCTCCTTCCTGCACGGAAAGCTGACGGCGATGCTGCATCCAGTTCTGCTTTGCAAAACATGGAAGCCGCCGAAGAACCGGACGTATTTTCATCCCATCACCTCTCCTTTCCTGGAACAAGCTGCTTCCTTTACTGCGGTACGAGCTCCATACTTTCATAATGAAGTGTCATTCTCTGTGTAATATAGCGGCTTGCATTGGCATCCAGATCAGACAGACCATACCCCTCCACACAACATTTGTGAAAGAGAATCTTCAGAACGTTCTTGTGGTTGGCATCGTAAATAAGAACCTCAATCAGTTCAATAGAGGTCCCGACCTTCATACATTCAAGAATGAATTTCTGCTCTGCATTCTCCGGAGAAAGCAGTGCTTTTTCCAGCGTAAAGGTACTTGCACGTCTGCTTCGGCGTGTGAAAAAATCCTCGCTGGGAAAAATACCCGACTCATAGCTTTTCTCCTTGCCGCCCTTTTTCACAAGTTCCTCTGCGGAGATCTCTTTTTCCAGATCAATGCCGCTGATCCGGCTGAATCCGATTTCCGTTCCACAAATACTCACCCGAAATGAATGCGCACCAATCGGATAACGCAGCCGGTTGCTTTCATATCGAACTCCCATTAGATTCCCTTCTTTTTTATAAATTCAGATTCTCCAGACTGAACGGATTGCTGCTTCTGCTGCCGCCTCCGCTGTCACGGCTGAGTTTTTGGTTGATTTTGGAAATCTCATCACACCAGCGCATGCGTTCCAGATGCGGCATGTCAAAAATCGCTTCCCGGCTCCAGTGCATGTAATAGCCGATAAATGCCGCTTCCTCATAAATCTTGTCTGCCGGATACAAATTTATATGCCGGCTTCCATAAAATTTACAGGAATCTCTACCTCTTTTCCGCAGTGCGGGCATATGCCCTTATACACCGGAAAATCCATCGCATTGATCCGCTCATAAAAATCCTGCAAATAAGCCAGATCTGCTGTAAAAAGATTTTCAATTGTACGGTTGTTGATTTTCTCAAGCGTTCCAAGCCTTGTGATGACACGTGCCAGAAGCGCAATGGTCAGGTAAGCCGGATTCTGCTGCACCATCATATCACGAAGCGGATAGATCTCATCCGCTGCATTGGCAAGCCGCATGGTACCCTCCTTGTGCAGAACACCCTCTTCATCCACATATCCCTTAGGCAATACAAACTGGAACTCTGTCTGAAACATAGGATTCGCTCCTTTCGTATATGCAAATGACACCTGCCGATTTTATTCAAATACGGCAGGTGTTATCATTGATGCAGCATCAGACTGCTACACGCTTAATGCCCTCATGAACCAGTTCCAGAGACTCGGTTGCTGCCTCGGAAGAACTGGAGTTGAAATCCGGTCCGGTATATTTGGTCGGGAACGCGCTTTCTACCTGCCATTTTGCTCTTGCGGTGTTATCGTTGTCAAACAACGTAATTTCCAGATCCTTACGTGTTGCCTCCTTACCGCCGTTTCCGCTTTCGTAGACGATATTCCACCAATCCCAGAGCGTCAATGCATTTCGGTTGGTAATTGCATTCTTCAACGTAAGATTGCCAAACTTCTTGAGTCCGGAACACTTGCGCATCCACGGCATATCACTGCCTTCACGATATTCGTAAGTATCCACACTGGCATCTACGCCGCTGATTTCTGTACAGAAGATCTCTGTTCCATCTGCTGTAATCTTAAATCGGAATTTTGCAACGGGGTAATTCGCTGCCACATACTTTGTTGCCATACCGCACTACTTCCTTTCTATATCAAGATTTATCAGGTTTCATTGGTTTTCTGCGTAATCCGGAAGATTACAAATTCAGCCGGCTTCACCGGTGCTACACCGATCACACAGATCAGACGTCCGTTATCAATATCATCCTGTGTCATTGTAGACGGTCCGATCTCACAGAAGAAGGCATCACCTGCGGATTCACCTGCCAGTGCGCCCTCGCTCCACAGAGTCAGAAGGAAGCCTTCAATCGTGTTGCGCACACGGCTCCACAACTCAGGTGTATTGGATTCAAATACAACCCAGTTGGTATTCGCCTTGATGGACTCCTCAATGTAAATAAACAGTCGTCTTACATTGACATACTTCCAGCTTGCATCACTGGAAAGTGTTCTTGCTCCCCATACACGAATGCCCTGTCCCGGAAACGCACGAATAAGATTCACGCCCATAGGATTCAGGATATCCTGCTCGCCCTTGTTATACGGTGTGCTCAGACCCACACAGGAGCGAACTACTTCGTTTGCTGGTGCCTTCTGAACACCGTGCGTGTTATCGGTTCTTGCGTAAATACCAACAACCGAGCCGGACGGCGGAATCATGGTATTCTTCTTGTCAAGCGGATCATTAACCTCCAGCCACGGGTGATAAACCGCTGCATACTGGGAATCAAATACATTCCGGAAATTTGTAATATCATCAATCTTCACGCAATCCTTAGGCAGATCCAGAACTGCAAAACGGCTGCCAAGATTCTCACAATGCGCAATGAGCGTCATCAGAACATTGGGGTCTGTAATACCCGGAACCGCCATTACAGAAACCACGCTGTTATCCAGGAATGCCTGAATACCGGTTCTGTTGCCTGCACCATTGTCTGTACCGATATACTCTGTTGCAGTCAGGTTCTCTGCGGTACCATCGCTGCCACCCAGCATTGCAGCATCTACATAGGAATTTTCTCCCGCCAGTTCCGTAAAGGGTGATACGATCGCCTCAGCATCCGAAGAAACCTTCTCAACCAGAATCAGATCTGACTTTGCAGTCATCTTCTCCACATAGTTTGCAGCTGCAATGTTGAAGGAAACATTCTCATAGTTTTCTGCCTGATCATCGCAGCGTACTTCAAGATTGAATTCACATGTATGCAGAATCTTTGTGGGAACCAGCTTGGTATCCACCGCATCCTCACCAAAAGCCTCTGCAAACTCCAGAACGGTATCCTGACACTTTGTAATACGATTGTAAACCGTATTCCCGCCATCTGTCAGTGCAACTACGTCTCCTACCTGGAAGCCCGCCGCCTTCTTCACCTTGTAAGCAAAGCCGGTTGATGTTTCCATAATCTGCAGAATCTGGGTCTTTGCCTTGCTTGCAGGTGTAATGCGCACCTTCAGGTCATTGCCCCATGCACCAGGATTCTTCGCTGTGATCTTCAGAACCGGATTTTCTGCCGGAATCATTCCTACTGCACACTTCGCATCAGACGGGCATACACGGGAAATAAAGCAGCGGGAACCGCCGTTAATGAAAAAATGCTCTACTGCATATGCCAGAAAACGATTGTCTCCAAATACGCTCTCCGACAGATAACCGCCGTATTTGCGCTTAAAGTCCGCAAAATTCGTAATCAGCTGCGGTACACCGCCAACAGGTCCTCGCTCTGCTGCGCCAACAAAGCCTGCTGTACTGGTACCTACACCCTCCATGGATTTGCTGCCGGACGCAAATTCTTCCACATAAACACCAGGGGATAAATATTCAGCCATATTCGTTCCCGTTCCGATTTCACGTTTTTCCTCCGTGCGGAACGGACCTCCTCTCATTTATATTTGAATCGCCGTAACGACTTATCCCTATTCTCGTCTTATCTTATAAATCCGGAAATCAAAACTCGGAAATAAAAAAGCGAAAACTAGGTCATCGTTGTACATTATGATTTTAACACATAGAAATGAACATAAGCAATATATTTATTTAAATTTCGGTAAATATTGGAAAATAAACCCATTTCAGCCCTCTTTTTTTCGTTCCATTTTGCCATTTTCAATAAAAAAGTAACCACAGCACTCGCAAATAACGCCCGTCTTTTTTGTGAATTCGATACGATTTATTTTCAGACAAAATGATAATAAATCATGCACATGCACAAAATACAACACCAAAGGGACAGCAAACGCTGTCCCTTTATGTAAGTGCATACTTTCTTATTCTTCCTCAGACTCAGGTTCAATTACAGGTGCATCCGGTGCATTTTTACGAACGCTCTCAATGCCGTTCTTGCAGCTCTCCTTCTTTACATAGCCCTCACTTGCTGCGATCACTTCACCGTTTGTCGCCTTAAGGCGGAATCTGAACTCCCCTGCCTTATCCTTGTAGATCTCAAACTTCGGATGCTTGGCTGTCTCATAGCCCTCAACGGTCTGATCCTCAACATTTGCCACAGGAGCATTCTTGGCTACGCTTGCACAACCATTCTTTACACTGGCAAGACTGCTGTACACCTCACCGCCGATCGCAATGGTTTCGCCGTTTGATGCCTTGAGGCTGTAGGTAAAGCCCGTCTTTGTCTTGTTGATGATGAATTTTCCCATAAGTTCCACGTTCCTTTCCGAAACAAATTTATATGGATATTATACCATTTTCTCTTAGAATTGTCAATGTTTCTGTATATATTTTCAAAAAAGAACAAGGCTGCCGCAAGCACAAGTGCTGCAGCAGCCTCTGGTTTGTATTACGATCAATATCCTGCACTCTCAAGCAGCTTCTTTGTATAGTCATGCTGCGGATCCTGATAGATCTCCTCTGCTGCACCGGCTTCCACGATACTGCCGTCCTTCATGACAAGAACACGATCACACATCTGATACACAACACGCAAATCGTGGGAGATCAAAAGAATGGATACACCGGTTTCCCGGACAATTTCCTGCATGAGTGCGAGAATCTGCTTCTGTACCGTCACATCCAGTGCGGAGACAGGCTCATCTGCAATGAGGAACTCCGGATGCAGCATAAGGGATGCTGCAATACAGACTCTCTGCCGCTGTCCTCCGGAAAGCTGCCATGGATAACGACTGCGAAGGGATTCGTCCAGCTTGACCAGCCAGAGCATCTCCGTCACGCAGTCTTTGCGCTGCCCGGGTGTAAGCTGCGTACAGTTTCTCAAAGGCTCCTGCAAAATCCAGTCTACCGTTTTTGCGGGATTGAGAGAACTGCCTGCATCCTGGAAAACTATCTGGGGATGTTCAGTACAATGCCGGATCTCTCCTATATAGTCCCTGTGCAATCCGAGGATCGAACGCGCCAGGGTGCTTTTTCCGCAGCCGGATTCCCCGACAAGACCAATGATCTCACCTTTTTTTATAGAAAAGGTGATGTTATGCAGCACTTCCTTTTGCTCTTTTTTCTGAAAGAGTCTTTTGCTTTCCTTGGGATAATATGCACACAGATCCGATACCTGCAAAACGGTCGGTGCATCTGTCTGAAGGCGCTGACATGGCTGCCGTTCAAATTTTGGCACAGCTGCCAGAAGTTCCTTTGTATAGAGCTGCCTGGGACTGGTGAATATTTCCTCTGCATCACCAGCTTCCACAGCTCTGCCCTGCTGCAATACAACCATTTTACTGCACAAACTGCGCACCAGTGCAAGATCATGGGAGATAAACAGAACGGCCGTCCCATAGGTCTGATTCATTTTTTGCAGCAATGCGATCATCTGCTTCTGCACTGTCACATCCAATGCAGTAGTCGGCTCGTCCGCCAGAAGCAGCTTCGGGCGGCAGATCATAGCGGCTGCAATCATAACACGCTGCCGCTGTCCGCCGGAAAGCGCATGCGGATAGGCATGATAGATCCGCTCAGCATCAGAAAGCTCCACATCATGAAGTGCTTCCATAGCGCGTGCCTTCCGTTCCTCCGGAGTAAGATTCGTGTGCAGGCGCAGGGATTCCTCCACCTGCCAGCCAATGGTACGGGTCGGATTCAGTGAAGTCATGGGTTCCTGAAAGATCATACTGATCTCACTGCCCTGAAGCTGCCGCAGTTCCTGGGGACTGCAGGTCAGAAGATTTTTCCCATCCAGAAGAATCTCGCCGCTGATCTGCACATTTTTCTGACGGAGAAGCCCTGCTACTGCAAGTGCGCTCATGGTTTTTCCGGAACCGGATTCCCCCACAAGACCGATCATATCTCCGGCTTCTATTGTAAGATGCAGGTCCTCCACGATTTTCTGAGGCTTTTTCTTATCCAAAAAAGTAATGTCAAGATGACGGATTTCCAGTAAAGCCATAGGTTCACCTACTTTCTTCCGGTACGCAGACCATCACCCATCAGACCAAACCCCAACACAAGTAAAATCAAAACTGCACCGGGGAAAATGCAAAGCAGCGGCTCTGTGAACAAATAGGTCTGTGCGTCTGCAAGCATACTGCCAAGGCTTGCCTGAGGAGGCTGTACGCCAATCCCCAGATAACTCAGTGCTGCCTCGGAGAGAACTGCATTGTTAAATCCGATGAGGAGTGCGGAGATCAGAACCGAACGGATGTTCGGAAGGATATGGACAAACAGAATGCGGAAATGGGAGGCACCTGCCAGGCGTGCCGCCTGCACATAACCCAGATAACGGCTGCGAAGAAACTCACCCCGAACTACACGTGCAAAGCTGGGTGCGAAGGCAATCCCAAGAGAGAGAATCACATTCATCTCACCGGTTCCCAGAAGGGCGACCACGACCAGCGCAAGAAGCACACTGGGAAATGCAAGGAGCGCATCCACAATACGCATGAGAATCGTATCTGCAAGTCCGCCGAAGTAACCGGTGATCGCACCGATCACAATACCCAGCCCGGCTCCCAGCAGAACCGTTCCACCGGCTACAAGAAGCGTACTCCGTCCGCCGTCCATAACACGGCTCAGCACATCCCGTCCGAAGGCATCGCAGCCCATGGGATGTGCAGAAGATACACCTGCCAGCTTCATGGAAGCGTTCATAGCTTCCGGATCGTAGGGCGTCCAGAAGCAGCCTACCAGCAAAAACAGCAGAACCATTCCTGCCAGTACAGCACCAATCCAAAAGGTTGTACTTTGTCTCTTCATACGCTTACTCCATATTGATCTGAGGGTCCAGTCTGCGGTACAGCAGATCCACCAGAAAATTCACAACGATCACAATAATCGCCATGAACATGATGATTGCTTCTACCACAGGATAATCACGGTTCATGATGGATGTCAGCAGAATTCTGCCGAGTCCGGGAATCCCGAACACCTGCTCCACAATAATACTGCCTGTAAGGATATCCGTCAGTGCCATACCAAAAAATGTAAGTACGGGAATCAAGGCGTTTTTCAGCACATGATTCCGAAGAACCTGATTCTTCGTATTGCCCCGGCTATAGGCAGTCCGGGGATAATCCTTGCCCAGTTCTGTGACCAGCGAACTGCGAAGCATCTTCACCGCCATTGCCGCCTTAGGAAGTGCGATCGCCAGTGCCGGGAAAAAGAGATATCCAAAAAATGCGCCGGCATCCTGTTCAAGGGAAACGAATCCACCCGGGGTGAACCACCGGAGTACAATGCCAAAGAGCAGCGTGATCAGCATACCTGAAAAGAAGGGCGGCACGGACATAAGCACCTGATTGACGGTACAGATGACGGTATCCAGTTTTCCGCCCTCATGCTTTGCACTGAGAATGCCCAGCGGAATAGAAATCACAAGCACCATGACAAACGCCATGAGCGTCATGAAAACAGAAATAGGAAGCTTTTCCAGGATCATATCACCAACCGGGATATGATAGGAATAGGATGTGCCGAAATCACCTGTAAAAAAGGCTGCGATCCACTGAAAATACCGCTGAAAAAAAGGCGCATTCAGTCCCATTTCCTCACGAAGTGCCTCCAGGCGTTCCGGCGTTGCATTGGTACCAAGCTGGGCAAGCGCCGGGTCTCCGGGAATCACATCAAACGCAAAAAACACCAGAAAGGATACACCCAGCAGTGTTGCCAGCATGGACAGAAGCTTTTTTCCTGCGTATTTCATAAGATACCCGCTCCTTCTTACTGCTGTTCAGCAGGTCTGATTTTTGAAATATCCTGCACGTACAGGGGATAGAATTCATAGCCGGTAAATTCATTGCTGAGCGCCACCATCTCTGCAAGATCCTGAATATAGACATTGGCAGCATCCTCCGCCAGAATGATCTCACATTCCTGATAGAGCAGTGTCTGTGCGTCATCATCGATTTCCAGCTGCGCTGCTTCATAGGCAGCATCATATTCGGCATTCTTATAATTGATAAAGTTATTGTCCGCATCGGAGCAGAAACGCGACAGCATCGCTGTTGCTGTCAGATTGGAGGCATCCACACCTACAACAGTGGCTTCATACTGACGCTCGGAATAAACAGAACTGAGCCATGTGTTCCATTCTACCTGCTCGATCTCTGCGGTAACGCCTACCGCCTTCAGCTGCTCCGCAACGACCTGTGCTGTATCCACATGCTGGGGATAGTTGCTGGGTACGGTAATGGTAAAGCTGAGCCCATCTGCATAACCGGCATCCGCCAGAAGCTCCTTTGCCTTTTCGGGATCGTAGGAGTAGGTTTCGTTCAGTTCGGGGAGATAATATTTTCTGAAATTCGGGAACATGCTGCTGCCCAGCTGTTCACCCTTGCCGTCGGAGACGATATCCAGGATCTCATCCTTGTTGACAGCATAGCAAAGCGCCTGACGCACACGTTCATCCGCAAAGGGTTCAAAGTCGTGGTTCAGATACATGCCCTGTACCAGATTCATGGTACCCTCCAGAACTGCAAAATCAGTACTCAGCTGCTGTGCCTGAGATACGGGCAGATGCGCCATCATATCCACTGCACCGCCGTTCAGATTCATCACCAGTGAATCGGGGTCAGCACACACCTTAAAGGTTACGTTTTCAATATAGGCTGCTTCGCCCCAGTATTCGTCAAACTTTTCCATCACGATATTTTCCTGCACGGAGCGGGAAACATAACGATAGGGACCGGTACCGATGGGGTTTGTGTCAGCATCCGTCTGACCGGCAGGCATAATGGCTGCCTTTACCGATGCAATATACGACAGAAAATCCGCATCACGTTCTGCAAGGGTAATGACAACCGTTCTGTCATCCTGCTTCAGAATACCGGTAATATTAGAAAATGCCGGTATCAACGGTGTTCCCCCGCTGGTATCGGCACAAGCTTCAATCGATGAAATAACATCTTCCGCCGTTACCGTATTACCATTGTGAAACTTTACATCTTCCCGAAGTGTGAACGTATAGGTCAGTCCATCTTCTGAGCAGCTGTAGTCCTCGGCAACAGCAGGAATCAGTTCTCCGTCACAATCCGGCTTGTACAGACCCTCGAATACGTTAAACAGTACCTCCCGGGTCGCCGCTGCTTCTGCCTTGTGAGGGTCGAGACTATCCTCCAGGTCCTGAGCAATACCGACTGTGATTTGTGAGGAATTTTCTTCACCTGTCTTGTCACCTGCGCCATTACATCCGCTGAGTGCTGTGGTCAGTGCTGTAATCACGAGCAGCCCTGCGATTTTCTTTCTTGTGGCCTTGTTCATGTTACCATTCCTTCCTGATATGAAATTTTTTATGTAAGCAGGCACGGCAAGTGCTTTTCCCAATGGATAAAGCCTCGCTTCTGCGTACTGCTATATTATAGCATACACACTCTTAAAATGCAAGTGGGATTTTGGAAAACAAAAAGCTGATGCTCAAACCGCATCAGCTTTGCAAAGCATATACACGTTTTAACCCGCACCGATTCCGAAGCAGTACAGAAATTCACCCCATCCGCCCATCAGACAGATCATGATCAGAAAGAGAAGTGCCATTCCGATAATCCCTGTAATAACGCCTTTTTTTCCGAAATAACAATAAAGTCTCCCGAAAGCATACACGCCGCATGGAACTACCAGCAGAAGCCATAGGAAAAGCTCAAAGACGCCGAGCATAACGGAAATGTCTTTTTCAGGACCTAAATCATAGCTATATCCTTTAGAATGTCCTGTAATATCCAGAGCGATCCACCCGATAGAAACCGGCATGGTAAACGCAGCAGCAGCCATCCATAGACACGCAAGTGTTAATTTCAAAATCCCAGTGAAATTCTTCACCTTCATAAGCACCTTCCTACTCACCGGATGCGTGAGCCGATCTTCTCACCGAGACGCACACGCACCTCTACACCGCTGTCATTGATCCGGAGAATGTCTTCATCCAGCTGCACCTTATCCTTCTCAAAAAGCAGAACGACCGTAGATCCGCCGTACTCAAAATAACCCTTTTCCTCAAGGCGGCAAAAACGCTCCGCTGCACGATGATTGCGGATCTTGCCTACCATCAAAGCACCCACTTCGATCTGAATCACATCACCGAAATGGTCTGTATGAAGCACGGTCCACTCTCTGGCATTGCGTGTGTACACATTGTACGAATCCGAAATGGAACGAACTGTATGCAGCATTCCAGGGATAAATCGGCTCGCTCCCAGACGCCCGCTGTCACAGAAAGAATAGCGGTGATAATCCTCTACCGCCAGACGGAATACCAGACACAGGCCTCCGCCGTACTTTTTTGCCAGGTCCGCATCCTCCAGAATATCCGCAATGGTGTAGGTACTCTGTTTGATCTTCAGCTTCGTATCTGCCTCAATGGGATATACCGACAAACGGGAATCCGCACAGGCAATCAGTTCATCCTCCGCCGCAGCGGTGGTATTCTTTCTCTTTCTCGTGAAAAAGTCATTGAAGGAGTCAAACTCCTGCTTCTCACAAACTGACAGATCAATGTGATACTGCTCTACAAAAGGGGCTATTTTCCTGACTGAGCTTTTCCGGTTCATGCTCCATGCGCCGATCTTCGATACCCATGGACGTGCAACAACTGCCCACAAAAGAAATCTTCCCAGAGGGTTTCCATAAAGAAAACGAAGCATCCCTTGCTGGAACTGATCCTCCTCTGTATACTGCCCTGCTTTTCTGTCGTAAATCCTCATAATCTGACACACCTCAATATCACGAAAGCAGCAATCAGCAGAACAGCTGCCACACTGCATACAACATACCATGCACCTGTAAACTTCGGTACACGGACTCTTGCCACAAACAGAACTGCCATTGCTGCAGCAGTTGCGGTTACAAGAGCATGCATGATCTCATGAGGAATGAAGAATCCGATCAGATGCAGAAGCGGAAAAATAATTGCCGCGGAAGTCACAGGCAAGCCTGTATAAAACTCTACTGGCTTATCCAGCGTGGCATGAACGTTGAACCATGCCAGACGGATCAGTCCTGTCAATATGTATAGAATGAATACCGACTTGCTCCAATGAGGAAGTGAGATCGTCATTACAGAGCCGTATACGGAAGGCAGCACCAGAAATGCCACAACATCCGCCAGAGAGTCGATCTGTACGCCGAACGCTTTTCCTGTATCATCACGCTGGCACATACGCGCCACCTTGCCGTCAAACATATCGCATACACCGGAAAGCACAAGACAGACAATCGCTGTTGTAAAGGCTGCCTGCATGGCTGCTGCACAGCCGATTACCGCAGATACAGCACTGATATATGTAAGTAATACGGACTTATCATACTTTCCGATCAATACCTTTTCCATTCGCATAATTTTACTCCTAATCGATCTGAAAACCTATGGTTCTGTTTCTTATTCTATGATGTGCGAACATCTTTTACATTATAACACAAATCGCCATGAATTGCAATGTTCTCAGGCAGTTCATATAAAATTTACACAAAAGGAAAAGCTGACACGAGAGAACTCGCATCAGCCTTTGACCAATGAGGAAAATGAGGAAAAAGAATACGCAACAAAAACGTTTCTCTTAAATTTTAAAGATAACGCTTTACTTCGTTGACTACATATAGTATAATAGATTTACAGAAAATTGTCGAGTGATATTATTGCTGAAAAACAGGACGATATTGCTTTCTTCAGGAGGTAGCCATATGAGCCCCATACAGATATCTCAGAACACAGACGGACAGACAAGTTCCCGCCGTCTTCTGCACACACCATCACAGCTTGCACGAAGCAGCCTTTTGTATATTCAGGAAATCGGTGTACTTTCCTGCAGTTCCGGATACATCAGCCAGCGTGATGCACTGGACTCCTATCTGTTCCTTTTTGTTACCAGAGGTACGGGAACACTGACTTACCGGGGAGCATCCTACTCTTTGAAGCCCGGCTACATCGTCTGGATCAACTGCAATCACGGCTACTCCTACCGGAGCAATCACAGCAAGCCGCTGGATCTTGCATGGATTCATTGCAATAGTGTAACTATGAAACAGCTGTATGCCTTTTTCCGACAGAGACATAGTTCGATCCTTCTGCACACGAAAGAGTTGGAGCCGTTCATGAGTATTCATGAAACGCTGGAGAAGCTTGTCAATGAAAAGGCATCGAATTTTGAGTATCATATTTCTCTTCAGCTTCATGCACTGGTGAATCTGGTGACGCTGTTCTCCCCGGATTCAGAACGCATCAGCAATGCAGCCAGCAGCATTTCGGAAAAGGGGGCTTTGATCAAGGCATACATCGAAACACACTTTGCAGAGAAGATCACACTGGACGATCTGAGCCGGGAATTCTGTGTCAGCAAATATTATATGCTGCGCTCCTTCCGGAATCAGTACGGTATGACCATTATCCAGTACCTTGCCACATGCCGGATCCAGCACGCAAAAAAGCTTCTGCGTTTTTCTGATATGCAGATCGAAGCGATCGGGCAGGCATGCGGCATTGATGATGTCAGCTACTTCAACCGCCTGTTCCGCTCCTATGAGGGAATGACGGCGGGTCAGTTCCGGAAGCAGTGGAGAAGCTGAAGATGCCGCCCCGAAGAGCAGCATCATAAAGACTGCATGTCAGATATACTTGGTGCAGTGTTCCCTTAATACATCTCCCGCACCATATAAATCCCATAGATCACAACCAGATGCAGGGGATAATACACATAAAAGAGATTCTTCAGCTTTCGTTTTCCGCGTTCCCCGCTGTATAATGTCAGCAGCAGCAAGGATGCCAATGCATACCACTGGATACCGCCCAGATCAAATCCCAGAAGGATCAGGAACACTGCTGCGCCAAGCAGCTTCAAGGGCTTTGTTTTCGCAAAATACACCGATACAGGAAGCAGGATCCCCCACAAGCCATAGTCCACATCAAAATCCGTGGTATGCAGCATTTCCGGAAGAATTACGCTTACAAAAATCACACCGGCAGAGATTGTCCCTGCAAGAAGGAGACTGCCTGCCGTTTTCTTTTTGACAGCTTCATCAAGCGCATAGATGAGCACGATGGACAGAGAAAACGTAACCAGTATGCACTGATACAGCGAACCCATAGCAATATAGTACACTGCCTGACAGACAGCGGCAACGGCTGCCACTGTGAGCAGATACTTCCTTCTGTTCCGGGTATACTGACATCCTTCTGCGATCATATAGGCAAAAATCGGAAACGCCAGTCTGCCAATAATTTGCAGAATCTCATATTCCGGAAACAGCTGCCTTCCTGCATGATCACAGGTCATAGACGCCAATGCGATTATTTTCAGCTGATTGCCTGTCAGACCTATGTAACTTCCTGCTTTTTTCTCCATAGCGCTTCCCCTGCCATTTTTTATTTTCTCTATTATATCATACCCGGAAAATGTTCGCAATACATTTTCTCAAAACAAAAGCGGCAGCTGCAATTTGATTTTGCAGCTGCCGCTCTTCATTTTTTATTCTGTGCCGTTATGCCTCTTCCGGTGTAACAGGCAGTGTATCGATCATTCGCACAATGGATTTCAGAAGTGCAAGTACATCAGAGGAATTCACGATTCCATCATTGTAGCAGTCAACATTTGCCTTCTGCTGGTCGTTAAGGTCAAGTACCTTTGCGATATACTTGTTCATGTATACCACATCCAGCAGGGAAATGTCACCATCCTGATTTACATCGCCATAAACAACATCCTTCGGCGTTTCACCGCTTCCGGTTGTTTCAGATGTCGTTGTAACAGTTGTTGTTACTGTGGTTTCGATCGTTTCACTGGTTTCTGATGCGGTTTTATCTGTTCCTTCAGTTGTTGCAGTCGTTGTGACGGATGTTGTTTCTGTTTCAGTTGCTGTGGTTGTGTCAGTTGTGTCGTCTGTTCCGGTTGTGTCGTCTGTTCCGGTTGTTGTGGTGGTTGTGGTTCCGGTTGTGGTTGTGTCGGTACTACTCCCGAGAAACCCGGTCTTCCAGTCCTCCGGAAGCTCATCCAGTGTGATACAGTATTCGCTGTTGTAAATATCATTCAATGTTGCCGGGTCCTGATAACGCTCGCTCATCAGGTGATCGCCGTACCACGGACAGAAATACAGCCAGCCTGCGTTTTCAACAGTCAGGTTCTCAATTGTGGGAATTGTATCATTCTCAGACATTGCAACCATCTTCTTGCCGTCTGTCAGTTCTACCAGATAGTTGTAAATTGCAGAAATCGCACTTACATTCGGACCGCTGGTCAGACCGTCATCTCTGTTATTTTCTACGTTATACTTATCATATGCCACGATATCAACATACTCATCACCCGGATACCAGGACGGAGAATTTGCATAGTTATAGCTGTTGAACTCCCAGATCAGGTTATGAAGTCCGTACTTCTCTGTCAGTGTCGTATACAGCAGCTTCCACAGTTCCTTGTAAACCTCAGGACCTCTGTCGCCCCACCAGAACCATGCCGTACCATCGCCATAGTTGCCTTCGTTACCCTGTGCTTCGTGCAGCGGACGGAACAGAAGCGGTACATTGTTTTCCTGGAGGATCAGCAGCTGCTCTGCCAGATCATCAATAGCCGCCATGAAGTATTCGTATTCCTTTGTGCCTTCAACAATTGCATTTGCAGTATTGAAGGTGCTGTTGGAGGACTGATAATTCTTGTAGGTACATTCCTTCCAGTCAACAGCATCGCCCAGGGTATAATTCTCGAAATCAATCGGAACATTGATGTGCCAGGAAGCAGTTGCAATGCCGTTTCTGGTATTTGTCCATTCTATAACACGCTCGGTCGTGCCATCCTCCCAGCCATAGAGAGGATTATAGTTCATAAAGTCAAAGCCGCGGATCGCAGGCTGCTTGCCGGTTTTTTCCAGAATCCATTCGAACTCCAGTTCCATATTGCCGTCATTACCGCCGCCGTAAATTTCCTGCTGACCGGAGATGATATGACTGCCGTATACGCTCTTCAGATACTTCATCAGAGACTGTGCCTCAGGAGTTGCCTCCGGGTCGATCAAAGTATCCGTTGCCTTGGAATAATCCGGCGGAGGTGTCTGTGTCAGGGTCATGCTGTCATAAATACAGAAGCCCCAGCCGCCGCCGAATGTGATGGTATTCTCGCCCTCAGTCAGCTTGATATCGCCGAAGCTGAAATCGTTCCAGTCATCGGTATGTGTAATCTTCACAGTCTTGGACCATGTACTCTCATCAGAACGCACAACGCTCACCATACCCTCTCGGATGTCGCCCTCTTCGCCCAGATACATAATGCACTTGGAAACCAGACGATACATACCTGTTTCCGGTGCATCCACAGTAAATGACATGGTGCCGCTGTTGGGTACCCACACAAAACCATCGCCTGTATAGCCCGGATACTCTGTACCATAAACATCTGTAGCAACAGATGCACCATCTGCAAGCGTCAGATCCTCACATTCTGAAGCAAGCAGTACATTGGCATCTGCTGCCAGTGAATTCATCGGCAAAGACGCACACAATGCAGAGCCTACCGCAGCTGCTGTAATCAGCGCACTGCATTTTACAAATTTTCCTTTCATTGAAATACCTCCCATTATTGTTACAAAAAATATAAACTATATATGCATTATACAACATTCCACATGCAATGTCAATGACGCACTGCTCATTTTAGTCAGTTTTTACAAATCCGGACGTCTTTTTTTGGCAATTCAAACTCAGGAGATTTTTAACCAGAAATCCAGTCCTGCGCATGGACCAAAAATAGCTCAATTTGAGAATTTCCTATTGACAGGATGGCGCAAATTGAGTATAATAGAAATAACAGATTCTGATTCCGGAGGCATATATTATGTTTGAAAATCGA
>JAFURN010000062.1 GCA_017480865.1 Ruminococcus sp.
AGTACACTGGTGCTGACAACCAGCAGTGGAAGCTGATCGAAAAGCGCGGCTGCTATGGAATCGTGTCCAAATCCTCCGGTGATCAATCGGGTATTGATGTATACGGCTGGAGTACTGAAAATGGCGGCGCCATCAAGCAGTGGAATTATTGGGGCGGTGACTGTCAGCTGTGGAATATCACACCGGTTCATCCCGTTGTCAATGACGGCGACTATTCCATCAAGAACGTGAACAGCGGTCTTTGGATCGGTCTGAGCGAAACTGACAGTGCGATGCAGACAGATACTCTGATGGCATGGAACATCCAGAAGCTGGAGGACGGCAACTATACCATTCAGAATGCAGAAGGCAAGGCACTTACCGTTCAGGACGGCAGCGGCGAGGATGGAAAGGATGTTTACCTCTCCGAATATACCGGTGATGATTCGCAGAAATTCAAACTCTATGCAAATGCAGACGGCAGCTACACCATCCTGACAGCCGTATCCGGCAATCTGTCCGGTTTTGATGTATACGGCATCAGCCTCGACGCTGGCGCAAATATCTGCCAGTGGAATTTCTGGGGCGGCGTTGGTCAGAAATTCATCCTTGAACCGGCGGCTCTTCCTGTTATTGAACCGGAAACTCCTGGTGATATCGACAAGAACGGCAGAATCAACATTTTCGATCTTGCACTTGCTAAGAAAGCGATCCAGGAATATACCGCAATGGACTACACAGGAAAGGCTCAGGACTGGAATCAGGATGGAGATTTCACGATTGCTGACCTGGTAGGTCTCCAGAAGTATCTTGTCAGAAAGGATTGACTTTTTTGAAAGCAGCAAAAACTTTCATTCCGCTGCTTTGCATCATAACGGCAGGCGTTCGCCTGCCGTTATTTGTACATGCAGAATCGGAAATACTTACAAATGGACAACTGCTCTATCACAGCTATTCCTCCTATACAGCCATGGATAGTGTAATATACAATTCTGATATGCGCACAGGAAAGCAGACAGAAATCACCTCCGATCACTTTATCAATGGTATGAATGCAGACTTCGGCAGTCATCCTTATGATATTGTATTCATGGCGATCGATCCGGCTGCGGACGAATGGGACATCTATCGGTATAACCGCATCAGCAAAAAACTAATAAACCTCACAGCAAACAGCGGATATCGGAATGAAGACCCGAAATTCTCACCGGACGGACAGAAAATCATCTTTAAAAGGGGGTACTGGAGTCATGAGACTGATGATTTCGTCTATGATCTGGCAGAAATGCATCTTGCATCCGGCAATATCCGTATGCTGACAGATGATTTACCGGAACAGTCTATGCCGGTTTATTCAGCTGACGGAACTGCTGTGTACTATTCTCTTCTTGATAAAGGAGAAACCGGCATATTCAGGCTTTCTCTTATGCAGGAAAACAGCGTTCAGGAATGTATTTTTGCAGAAAGCGGAATATCATCCTATTATCCTATGATATCCGGAGAGAATCTATATTTTACAAAGTGGATTTCTGCTGATCTGCCCAATGACAGCATTGTCCGGCTCACAGATGGAAAGCCTGTATCCCTCCCCTTCAACAGCAATGTATACAACTGCTCCGATTCTTTTCCGCTTGCAGATGGCAGCATGTTTTACAGTTCTACGCAGAATGGCTCCTATGATCTGTTTTTTTATGACGGAAGTATCTCTCATCCGCTGACGATGCTTCATACTGAACGGAATGAACTGGGTGCTTCCTTCTTTTCCGATGCAGAGGCAGCTGTGCTCATCCGTAATACAGCAGATTATCTTGTGCAGAAGGAATATACAGAATGCAATATGGATGCTGACGAAAACGGCATTGTGAATGTGATCGATCTTGTTTATTTTAAGCAGCTTCGTACTCCGTTATAAGGGGGAACAGCAGGTAATAAAAAAGTCCGCAATGATTTCGCTTATGCGATACATTGCGGACTTTTTGTATTTTCTCTGAAAGTATGTGTACCCATACTGCAATTTACAGGATGTGTGTGATCTCTGTCGTTTTGCGGCACAGCTGATGAAGATACTCACCTGCAAACTGCATCTTTGTGGGACAGAATGCAGGCTCCTGCGCATAGATATAATAACAGCAATCCCGAACCGACAGCACAATACATCTTCCTTTACCCTTATAATTATACTCCGTCTGGACAGATTCCCTTGTAAAATGGGGAAAATGCAGTGTCTGGTCAGCAAGCCGCAGCGTAAACCGCTTTTCGTCACAGAGCAGCGTGCCTTCCCCCAGAGGAACAAATCCCTTTGCATTCGGCAGTGCTTCCACTGTTACAGGAAACTGCAAGCGATATCCATGCTCATCTATCTCACGATGCACATTCTCACGCTGCCACGCATACCAATCCGGAATATGCACATTGCCTTCTGCACCCTCCAGCCGACCATTTTCAGACAAACGCCACTGCGCACCGCATGCCTTGCAGCGCAGGTATGCCCCTTGTGTCTCCATGCCGAATTCCGTTCCGCAGGCTCTGCACTGATACAATGCAAGATGCAGCCCCTCTGCACGCTTTTCCTCAGTGATCAGAATGTCGTTTTTCCGCTGCCAATCGTATTCGTCATAGGAAAGCTTCTCCTCTACCCGATGCTGGATCTCCTTTTCGTCTGCAAGCTTTAATTCCTCCGCTGTATAAAGGCACTCCAGAACCGCACAAACAGGAACCTTGCGTGTATGGTATTCATCCCAGAAAGGATTTGCAAGATAGCTGCCATGCGCCGATAGGATCACCAGCGGTACCCCCAGACTCTTGGCAAGTCTTCCCATGTTTCCAGGAATCAGCGAGGTAGTGCCTGCGTTGGAATGACGGGATTCCGGATAGATCACAACAGACTGTCCCTGCTTCAGGACATAACGGATATTACGGATAACGGAAACATCTGCAACATACCGCCGCTTCGCAATACAGCCGATTCTGCGGTACAGCCATTCACCATACGCAGCAAAGCCCTCTACATCTGATACGTAACTTGCGCGGTGCGGAAATAATGCAAGAGGCGCAATTGCATAATCCGACTCGCCTTGATGCGTTGCCAGCACAAGATACGGCGGCTTGATACCTTTCATATTCCGACGTTCAATTTTCAATCCGGATCTCCGCATCTGCATATGTGACAAAAGCCATATCAGCGGCATGAGATACCGCTTCTGAAGTGTTGGTCTTCGGTTCATATCAAAGGGTGTCATATCTCTTTTCCGATTTATTCTCATAAAGCCACCGCCTGTTCGTTATAATGCTTTCATTGGTTCTTTTTCAAAAAATGGGGATGCAGATTGTATGGAGCGTCCCCTGCAATCTTTCGTATGACCTGCCAAAACAACAATTTACCCCAACATCTGAAAGAGAATCGTACAAGAAAAAGGCAGCCACATGCAAATGTGCGGCTGCCTCTCATTTTAGTGATTAACTTCCTTTTCCATCAGAACTTAAGAAGAACTTACCGGCAGCTGGCTTACAAGACGAACCAGGAATCGAATGAGTGCTGTTACATCAGAACCATTGATCTTATTGTCTTCACAGCAGTCTGCATTGTCAATCTGTACATCGCCCAGGTCAAGAACCTTTGCAATATACTTATTCAGATATACAACGTCAAGCAGAGTAACGCTGCCATCCAGGTTTACATCACCGTAGGACAATTCAGTAACCGGTGTCTTTGTTGTTGTCGTTGTGGTTGTTGTTTCAGTCGGCTGTTCTGCTGTTGTCGTTGTTGTTTCAGTCGGCTGCTCGGTGGTTGTCGTTGTTGTAGTTGTTTCAGTAGGCTGTTCTGTTGTAGTCGTTGTAGTTGTTGTTTCAGTCGGCTGCTCGGTTGTTGTGGTCGTTGTTTCAGTCGGCTGCTCGGTTGTTGTGGTCGTTGTTTCAGTCGGCTGTTCAGTGGTGGTTGTAGTCGTCGTAGTTGTTGTTATCGTAGTTGTTGTTGTCGTTACACCGGATGTTTCCTTGACAAGGAGAGCATAGTTTACACATCCTGATGACTGACCGTTACCTCCGATCGTAACCAGTTCCCCTGCCTTAAAGGTTTTCTGATACGGAACAAAGGTTACACTGTTGGATCCAGTTATATCAAGAGTCGCCTTTTCCCAGCCGCTCAGCCATGACGGGGTTGTTGTAACACGGGAGTCAGGAGCAACATAAACCGTAATGTCTGCACCAGCTTCAAAGGTGATAACCTTTTCATCTGTCAATCCCTTGGAGTCGCAAGCCGTCAGAATCGTTTCTGCACCTTGCAGTTCACTTGCAAGCGTTGCATAAGTCACCTCACGGTCAGCAAATATAAGCGAACCTACTGCTGCTCCATCTGAAATCTTCCAGTCGGACGGATTGAGCGTATCATAAATCAGCAGATTTTTAATCAGTCTGCCATTGATCGGAATCGCTTCCTTGCTGAACACAAAGTTGTTCACGTTGAACAGATAGCTTTCACCGCCGGTAAACTTCAGATACAGATTATGCTGTCCTGTAATCGCAGGTATATTCGCAGTAACATCTACATACTCCTGCCAGTTGCCTGTACCGGCTACAGGAATTGTGGCGACCGGCGTGCCCGATAGCTTATCCAGATACAGCTCAATATTGCCGCCCTCACCGGCACTTGCAATTCTTGCTGTAAAGCTGCGTGCGCCGTCCTCAAAGTCTACCTTACGGAACATTACATAGTCACCGTTTTCAATGTAGCCGATGTTCTGACCGCCCTCTGTGCAGTCCTCAGCAACGATGCCGGACTGTGAAGAGAAGCTTTCTGCCTCGATCGTCTCAAACGCAGAAATGGACGGAACATTGGCTGTCTCCGGAGAAGGAGTTACAACACCCGGAGGGAATGCATCTACTGTCAGGTCATTGATGTAATACTCAATGTTTGTGTAGCCTTCGCCGCAGTAGTCACCATTGGTATCAGAGGGATCATTCGGATCCAGACCGCGGAGCAGCTCCCAGTCATCATCCATACCGTCGTTGTCGTTGTCGGTGATGGTCTTCTGGAGAACCGGATCCGGATAATCATAGGTTACACCGCATTCGATCTTGTACTTCGTCAGATCAGAAACAGAAGAATCATATGCTGCTGTACCGCTGCAGGAGCCTGTACCGTTCTTGGTCTCCTCTGCACACTGCTGGTCAATTGCAGTTCTCTGTGTGGGAGAAATACCGTTACCTGCATAGCTGATAACGTGCTCGTAGGAATCTGCTGCACTTTCTGCTGCATGAACCGTTGAAACATCCTCACCGTTGGTCAGGATCTGGAACGGAGTATCTACTCTTGTTGTAGCCTCAGTCTTTCCGCTCTTATAGCTGATTGCAGACCAGTTGCTGTTCTCATTATTTCTGACTGAATTGTCCTTATTCAGAATTCTGTTGCCGGACAGATACACCTTGAAGTTATCGCTGTTGGATACCTGTGCATAATGATAGCTGCCCGTTGTAGAATTACCTGCCTTGAGGGTATTGTTTACATAGTTGATATGACCGATCGTACCGTAGGTTGTCTGATAGCCCCAGTCATAGATGATGTTGTTGGTGAAGTCTGCGGCATTCTGATCCGGCACCTTACCACGGAAGTTTCTGGAAACGTTGTGGATGATAAGGTTGTGGTCATAGGAAACATTGGAACGACCCAGCATGATACCAAAACCGTGTACGCCCTTTGCGTGACCGCCCCATGAGTTAGCAGGACCGATTACTGTATACTGACAGGTATAGTTATCATTCTTGGAATAAAGACCCCACTGTTCGTCAGAAGCCCAACCGATGGAGCAA
>JAFURN010000063.1 GCA_017480865.1 Ruminococcus sp.
CTGTCTCTCAACGGGCGCTTTGTCCCACGGGGGTGAACGTCAGTCCAATTACTGCTTTCATTATAGCTTAGGTAACAAGTGCGTGTAAACCCTTGCTGGTTGTAAGGGTTTTACCCGACTAATTATATTGTAACAGGGGGTGAAACGATGAAATGGTATACCAGACTTCTGATTGTGCTGTCACTGATTGCAGCAGCAGTGCTTTCTGGATTTGCAGTTCATTTTATTTTACAGACAGATTTTGAGCCGCTGACAATTGCAGCAGGTACCGGGGATTATGCGGTTGCAGAGAAGGAGGGGGATTCTTTCCGTGTGACTGTCCTGGATGAAAAAGGAAATCCGCTGTATCATAAAAAGCAGGCACTGACACTGCCGTCAGAGCGCAGCAGTCTTTCTGCTATGCATTATTATAACGATGCTTACTATTTATGGGAAACCGGAACGGTGGATACCGGCGAAGCATCTGTCTATGTACATGCAGTTTCTGAGCAGCAGCACGGGACAGGCAATCCAGTCCGTCTGGGACAGGGCAGCGGAGAGCTGATCGGCATGCAGATGCAAGGCGGCACTCTGTGTGCGATTCTGTCCGAGAAGGCGGATAAGGGTATCATTTTATCGGTTCATCTGGCAGGTGTAGATTCTGCCGTATTTACATTGGCGGAGAACTATCAGGTTTTTGGATTTTACAATATACGCAGTGCTGTATATTGCGAGAATGGATCTGTTATGTTTCTCACCGGGGACGGTTCCGTTCATGAGATCATACCAGGTGGTACGGCTCCCATCCTTCGTTATGACGGTACAAATGCTCCCGCAGCAGAGCTTTATATGAATGGTCAGCAGGAGATATGCCTGCTGGATTGCAGCGGGGCGATGCTTCGTCTGGATTCTGATGGGCAGACCGAGGTATACCTGTCGGCAATGCTGTCTCATATACAGCATACTTATCCGCAGATGGATATGAGATATTGTGTGAGCCTGTCCGCAGCCGATGATTCTCATGCAGCAATGATTTTTACCGATGAATCCGGTGTTCACTACGGCGCATTGTATCAGAATGGTATGCTGCAAATTGTTTCATCCGTCAGGCAGTACAGCTGGATTCTGTATGCAGCGGTATATCTGGCATGCTTTTGCATCATTGCGCTGCTGGAATATCTGACAGCAGGCTGCATTCTGTATTTTACAAGTGCAACTGTATCGCTAAAGAAGCGTATTTGTGTAGTATTCATATTGCTGGCAGCTGTGATTCTGACCATTGCTACGGTGCTGATCGCTCAGTTTTATCATACCCAGAAAACGGAGCAGCGTTGGGATCGTCTGACTATAACGATGAATCATACGCTGCTGTATTTGCAGACAGAGGAACTGTCATCTCTGAAATGGATCGAGGCACCGGAAAAAGAGACATTTTCTGAGGAGCAGTGGCTTTTTGTCCGGAAGATCCGTTCCTTACCTCAGGATGAGGGTATGCCGTCCTGCGTACTTTTTGCAGGTGACAGCAGCGGACTGACTGCTGTTTCGGGTACTGCCCGGCAGATCGGTCTGTATCCGGAGCAGCTGTATCTTCCGGCAGATGCCGAAAAGATTTATACAGCACTGGAAAACGACAGCGGACAGAATGTATTCTGGCAGTTCCGGCAGGATGGAAAAGACTGGATGGCGATGGGAACCGCGATTTATTCAGGAAATGTGCCTGCCGGTGTTATCGTCATGCAGATGTCCATGGAGGAACAGACCGATTATCAGATCTTTTTTGTCACCGGACTTCTGTATCTTGCCGTTGCTGTTTTTCTGATGCTGATGCTGATACGTATACATTTTGTATTGCGTCCCCTGTTTCATATGGAGCAGTGCGCAGAGGAATTTACAGTAAAGGGAAATTGTCTGCCGCTGCCGGTAAAGGGTCATAACGAGATCGCCATACTGACCTTGCGGTTTAATCATGCTGTCCGGGAATTACGGGAGAGCATGCAGCAGAGTGAACGCAATGCAAGGGCATATAGCCGTTTTGTCTCCAAAAATCTGATTACATTGATGGGCAAGGAGAAATTGTCAGAATTGCATGTAAAGGATTGTACGGAGCGATTTTTGACAGTATTGTTTCTGCGGATCCGATTGCCGGAGGATACACTGACGCTGGAAGACGGTGTGCAGCGATACGATGCGCTCTATGACCATATTCTTCCCATGATTTTGAAAAATGGAGGGATTCCGGAACGTACTTCCATGGAGGAAATGCGTGTGCTGTTTCCCGAAAGTCCGATCAATGCCGTATGTGCAGCCTCAGTGATACGGGAATATACGGAAGGCAGCTTTATTATGGAGGCGGTAATTGATTGCGGTAATGTGGAACTGACCATATATGGTTCGGAGCAGCATCTGAATATTTGTACCCATATGCAGCGGGGTGAAGTGCGTATCCCCTTGCTGTGGAGTGTACTGGAGGAATTTGGCTGCCATATTCTGCTGACTGGTGAGGTCGCACAGTCAATTCCGGATTTCGGGACTGTATTCAATCGCCGTACCATTGGCTTTTTTGAAGAAACGGGAGAGACACCGCAGCCGATTCATGTGATTGAGATCCTTTCTCAGCAGTGCAGCGATTTGTTTGAAACGGCAGTTCGTCTCTATCGAGCGGGCAATTATACAGAGGCCTTCATCTATTTTTCAGAGGTAGTAGAAAAGAACAGGAACGATACAGCAGCAGTACGTTATCTGTATCTGTGCGATCAGGCGTTCCGGAATGAGCAGAAGGAGGCAGAGACAATATGAAGAAGAAATGGCTTCTGATTCCGCTTGTTTGTCTGGTTTTATCCTTTGCTCTGTCTCTGGCAGGGACGCTTGTAAATCGTACGCTTTCTCTGAATATCTGTCAGGATCTGCGAACAGTGCAGGACGGATTGCTCTGTGGAATCGATTACAATGTAGAAAAGCAGCAGTATCATATTTACCGCTGCACTGCGAATGGCAGAGAAACTACCTCCATCCCCCTTTCTGCGGAACAGGACGGAAGGCGTTATGTCTACGATTTCCTGATTTACGACGCGGAAAACGAACAGGTATATGTACATGTAGGTGAATATGGATGTGTGACCGGTCTGATCGAACGGGAGGAAATTTTTCTTTGTGACTTTGAGAAACGAAAGCTGGAGCCTGCATGGGAGATTGCAGTCGAGGCAAATGAAAATCCCTATCCTTCTGCGGAGGCAGCATATATCAGAGAGGGCAGTCTTTATTATCTTTATACAGACTGGGATGCCTTTACCATTTATAGAAGCACCTCCTCTGAAAGCTTTACCGCGGACAGAGTGATCGCACTGGATGGTGACTGCGCATTTTCTTCTTACAGCTTTGACGGTACGGGAATACTTTCAGCATTCAGCACCTACGGCGGATTGTATACAGAGGATGCAGATGGTGTGCTTCGGTCTGTTTTGCCGGATGGAACAGAAAACGGATCCTATGTAAATCTTGCATGGGGTGAGTCTTATATTTCCTACCTGGATCTGAACAGCAGAAACCGGATACGCTGTCATCGCCGGGAAGGCATTCTGGCAGAGCACAACTATACAAGACTGTTTGAGCAAACGCAGATTGATGGATATACCAATCAGATCTGTGTTGTGGAGCCGGATATGCTCAGTAATATCTGGCTGACCGGAGAAGGCAGCTTTGCAGCATATGCGGAAATGCCTGAGGTACTGACCGATGCAGATACGCCGCTGGCATCCTGTCTTGCGATATATGAAAACGGAAGCATGAAGCTTTACCCGGAACTGCATTATACGAGCAGCATGCTTCTGAAGCGGGCAGCCATGTGGCTGGGTGCGTCTTTTCTGGTATTTCTGCTTCTTGGATCGGCAGCAGCCGGAATCGGTATATTCTATAAGAAGAGAAAATATATCTCTGTCCGGATCGAGATTGTAGTTTTTTCTGTAATACTTTTCGGCGGTGCGATTGGTCTGACGGGCTTTGAAATCAACCGGCTTATGACCCGATCCTTTAATGAAAGCTATGCGAATGTATTTGATGATCTGGAAAAGGAGATATGCAGTGAACTGGATGTGCTTTTTTCAGAAACAGAAAACTTTTCAAGGGAAATGCTTTTTTCGGAGGCGTTTCACTCACAGCTGGATGTCATAATGCAGAATACGCTGATTGAAAATCATGAAACAGGAGAAAAGGAATTTGCACCGTATTTTGTATTTCATGTGTGCGACATAGAGGATACATTGATCATGCTGTACAACAGCAGTGGGAAGGAGTGGATCCCGACCTCGTATGTATACAACAATTATTATATCCGCAATGTATATGATGAGGTGCTGGAAAACGGCAGCAGCCGGAACATGACGCAGTATGATACAGAGGGTACCTGGAATGTGCAGCTATGTTATTATGAAAATGAAGTGTTCGGAATTGAAGCGGTCATTGAGATCGGTATTGACCAGTATCTGACGGACTGGAAAACAAGACAGATCACTTCGCAAATTGTGCAGTATATCGTGATCCTGTGCAGTTTTATGGTGCTGGCAGTGATTGTATACATCAGTTTTTCGCTGCGTTCTATCCGCCGTCTTGGTTTACAGGTGGAAAAGGGCGTGGTGGAGCGGCCTAGACGCTCACGACGCTGTGCAGAGGTTACGGATATCTGGGAACGGCTGTATGTCATGATACAGAACGTAAAAAGCCGCCAGAAGGAAATGCAGGAAAATAACGAGCAGCATTATCGTTTTGTACCGCTGCCGCTGGTACAGATGCTGCGTGTGGATGGTCTGGAGCATGCAGTTCCCAAAACAAGACGCAGAAGCATGGAAACCTTTGTGGAACTGCAGGTGTCTGCACAGTCTCCGGATGCCTTGCATAGATTTTATCAGGTCATCATTCCTTGGTTGGAGGAGCAGGGCGGTATTGTTTACCGTATTCTTTCGGATCGGATCTCAGTGCTGTTTTCCCAGCACCCCGCATCAGAGCAGCTATTCCTGGTGAAATATGCCGGAAATCTGGCAGAAATGGAGCAGCTTGCACTGGGAATCGGAATGGGAAATGGTACCGGACTGATTACCGTCAGCGGAGCAGAGCAGTGTGCATCGGTCATGGTAGTTTCGCCTCAGGCACAGGCTGCTGAATGTGCCGCTGGAGTTGCACATTTTTTCGGATGCAGAAGCGTAGTAACAGAACAGATGAGAGCTGCTATGACAGAGGAAGGCTGGTGCTGCCGGAAAATCGGAGTATTGCATCAGGCGGGTGAAGAGACTGCGGTATATGAATTGCTGGATGCTTTTTCTGATGCGGCTGTATGCGGCTGCACAGACACATTTGAAGCAGCAGTACAGCTTGCAGCATCAGGATGCCTGATGAAAGCATATGAACAGTTCCGAAAATGCTGTGCAGCTGCACCGCAGGATACACTTGCGGCATGGTATGCAGAAAAATGCAGGGATGGAATTGTGGTTCAGGAAATAGAGAAAGAGGTGAAGCGTGATGCCGATACAGGAAAACGATGTACTCAGACAGCCGAAGCTGTCCGATAAAGCGAAATATCTGATTACCGGACTGGTTCTGGTGTTCTTGCTGCTGATTGCAGTCATTGTTGTGCTTCTGATCGTCAATCAGCGCATGAATCGGGCAGATGCATACATAAAGGAAGGAAATCAGCACTATGCCATGCTGGATTATGACCAGGCAGAGCTTTGTTATAAGGAAGCGATTTCCCTGAAGGAAACCGATGCGGACGCCTACCTTTCGCTGGCAAAAACCTATCTGGCAAAGGGCGATTGGGAAAGTGCGGTTGCCATTCTGGAATATGGCTATAAAAAGACTGAAGATGCTGGAATTCAGACGGAGCTGGAACGGCTGCGTACAGCAATGGGAGATGATTCGGATACAGTCACTACAGACAGCCGTTCTGTACTGTCTGCTGACACCATGGATGTACAGACCGGATGGAACGCAAATGCATATCATATAGCAGACGGTACCGGTTATGCGGCACCCGGTACACTTGTATCGGTAAATCCGGCGGTCCCTTATGTCGATGACGGAATTCTGGAGCAGTTCCGCACTACAGAGCCGCCGGCAGAAACCACTGCTGCACCGGATACAGAGAAGGCAGACAACGGGGAAAATGCAGCGGGCGGAAACGCTTCTGCGGAAGAAGGTACGAAGGTATCGCAGACAGAGCCGGCTGCAGCTACAGAAACACAGCCGGCAACTGTCATAACAACAACAATTGCGCCTGTAACGACCGTTTCCGCAACGGAGACAGAGACATCAGATTCGGTATATGCCACAACAACAGTTCCGGTGTATATACTGACCAATGAGGCAGGTGTCAGCCGTACGATTTACAAGGGTGAACTGGAAATGTGGTACCGCTACTGGAAGCATATGGTATCTTCCACTACAACAGCAGCAACAACGACCGGAACCAGCAGCGGAAGTCTTCTGTCTTCTATGACGACAAAAACGACAGTGAGAACAACGACAACAACTAAGAGGACAACGACTTCCAGAACTGTATCAACAGGTTCCGGACTGTCAGAGACAACGACAGAAACGACAACAGCAGCGACAACAACGATCGGCTCTCCGCTGATCGATCCGGCTGCATATTCTGAATTTATGGAGTGGCTGCAATTGTTTATATTTGATATATTTGGTGAGTAAGGGATGATACAATGAGAGTCAGAGAACTTTTGGAAAAGTGCGGCATCGGACAGCAAGAAAGTATTTTGTGTGCATGCAGTGATATGCTTCTGGATTTTTCGATGACAGACTATGCTGATTTTACTGCGACAGATGTCAAGGAACAGCAGCATCTTTCTATGCAGCTTCAGGAGATTGCACATGTACAGAATCAGCTGCTGCAAAGGCAGATTTCTTATCAGACCTGCTGTGAGCGGCTGTCCTTTGTGGAGTCGCAGCTGCATATGTCAGCTCTTTCGCAGGAAAAAATGCGGGAATACCGCACCATGCGAAGGATGCATCTGGAGGAAAAGCAGCAGCTGGAGCAGGAGGCTTTTGCCCGGGCAAGCATGCAGCTTTTCGGAACACCGGCAGGACGCCGTACCTTGTGCTTCAAGGGTGTACTGTATGCATCTGCTGTGTCAGAACTGGAAAGGATTCTGGTTCAGCTTCAGAATGTGCCAAAGGAGAGTCCGCTGCGCAGCTGTCCGGTGTTTACTGATTCCTTGGAGTCGTGGAAACGCTCTGCTGAGGAAGGGCGCCGTTTCGCAGTGGAAGGTGGTCCATGTCTGTTCGGGGCGTATGAATGCACAGTCCATCTGCATATGGCAGACGGTATGATACATTCCTTTGATTTCGTTACAGAACAGCTTGTGACTGCAGATGGAAGCATGGACGACAGGATATATCTTGTTCCTTTTGTCAGAACGCATGCGGATTCAGTCCGGAATGTATCCTTTACCTTTTCCAAGCCATCTCTTACGGAGGATGAATTTCATTCCATGCAGTATGTTTTTGAAACCGCAAAGGCTTTCCGTGCAAAGGCCTATATTCCGCTTCCGGATTTTTCTTATGAGAAATATCTGCATGCGGTTCTGGAACTGACTGCACTTCCGAGGCATGTGCGCAGCCAGACAGAAGCGCAGTTTCATGACGGCGTACAGTGCATCTCACAGATGTATCTGGATGCGGCGGAGTTACTGAAAAAGGAATATCCTTCTGTACCTGTTGTTATGATTTGTGCAGAGTCTATGGAACTTTTGCACACCTATGCAGAGAAACGAAGTGCGTTTCTGAATCCGGATACGCATTTGATGAAGACCCTGACCACACGGCAGGAGAAGCGGGAGTCCATACTGGACTATATCACAATGCCGGCGCTGCCCTATTACCTGGATGGCATTACGGATATCATACAGGTGGATTGTATGGATGAAACAGATTCCTACCGGAAATGCAGAAAGCTGCACCGGAATGTTCTGACGATCCATCCATTTCTGTATCCGGAGCCGATCAGCAGTGACGGGGTAAATACAGCATATTATGCAGCTCCTCCGCACAAGAAATATCGGACGGACAGCAGCAGGGAGGTATGACCATGCAGGAAAAAAATAGCCGGAGAAGGTTTGGAAAACTTCTTCAGATGATTCTGGGAATCGTGTGTGCAGTCGGCTTCTGTCTGAGTATTCTGACAGTGTTTATGTTCGGTTTTTTCGGACATTATCTTTCATTCGGACAAAATGACCGGATCGGGCTGCGGTATGATGTCTACAATCTCTATACTACAGTAAAGGGACAGGATGGCTTTTATTACTCCATCATCAATGAACGCAGTGCAATCATCAAAACAGACCGCCGGGGAAACGCCGTATGGGTAACAGAGAGCGGTCAGCTGCGGGGAAGCGATACGTTCAGTGAGGCAAATCAGATTTGTGTGGATGATGAGGGCAATATTTACCTTGCGGACCTGGAATGGAGTGCAGCTGGTTTTACAATTGCAAGGGAACGTATTCTGAAGTATAACAAATACGGCATGTTCGAGACGGAAATATATTGTGCGGACTATACCGGAGAGACGATACAGAAGCCCCGGCTCATGGGATTGAGCATTCAGGAGGACCAGAGCATCCGATTTCTGGTAACAGAGGAGACTCAGGTTACAGTCTACGCAGTAGATGCATCGGATACTGTTCATCAGGTACAGCGGATTCCCTTTACAGGGACTTCCGGGATACAGGATGCTGTATTGAGTACAAAGGGTGAGTTGTATTTTGCAGATAAGACCTGCCGTGTATGCAGACTGGAAGCAGATGGCAGCATATCGGTTCTGACCGATGCCGCAGGAAAGAAGGAGTACTTTGTTCCCTATCGTCTGAGTGCGGATGAGAACGGTACCGTATATTTTACAGATATCGGAAATTCTGCCATATATAGCGTTACTTCGGAGGGCGCAGTAAAGGAATACCTCTTTTTCAGTGAAGAAGAGGATATTCTTATGAATGTATTTGCGATTGATGCGCATACCGTCCTGTTTACCACAGATCAGCGCGCCTACCAGATACTTACGGATTCCGGTACAGTTACTGAATGGGCGCAGGTCTGGAATGCTGGATACTATAATACTTTCTGGAATATCGTATTTCTCCTGCAGGGTATTTTTCTGATCGGCGGTATAGCTGTATGTGTTTATTTTCTGATAAAGCTTTCCCTGCACATGTTCCGGATGGGATTATTTGCAAAGTGGAAGCTGGCTCTGATCAGTACAAGCGGAATTCTTCTTACATCTTTACTGATTCTGCCGACGATTCTTATGAGTTTCCGGGAGATGTATTTCTCCTCTTATCAGAATGAGATTTACCTGCTATCCACAATTGCGGCGGAAACGGTGGATGCGGAACTGATTGAAGAGGTCACTTATCCTACAGATTATGGTACACCTGCCTACGAAGAAATGCGAGAGCAGATGGAAAATGTCATTAACCGTTCCTATTCCTATGGTGACAATATTTATCTGAACGTCATCCGTTACTGCAATGACCGTGCGTATGCAGTATATTATCTGGATGATTCTATCGGAGGATATTATCCTCTGTTCGGGGATGCAAGAGAGCTTCTCCGTACGATTTATGAAACGGGAGAAAATGGGCATACAGCGGATGCAGCTGAGGTAACAGGCAGCTATACCTATGTGGTTTCACCGATCAAAAATGACACAGGCGAGGTTGTAGGTGCTGTAGAGATCGGCATGGATCTCAATGCCATGCAAAGCGGTATTTATGAAATATTTATTGATATTCTCATTGGTATCCTCATGCTGATCGTTGTGTCAGTATTCCTGCTGAACGAGGGGATTTCCTTCATGCAGAACAGAAGTGAATACCAGCAGAATACAAGCCTTCAGAAGATCCCGCTTCACGAACTGCGTCTGATCACCATGCTTTGCTTTACCGCCCTTAATATGCCGACATCCTTTATGCCGGTTTATCTGGAGAGCCTGCACACCGATGGGCTGCTTCTGAACCAGACCCAGTGCGGCACCATTCCTCTGACTGTCAACTTTGCACTGATGGCAGTCATGGCACTGTTCTGTGCGCCCATTATGCGGAAATTTTCCTTCCGTACCGTAACGGTTGCCGGTTCTGCAATTTGTATGGCAGGCGATCTTGCAATGTCTATGGGCATATTCCGTGCCGCCTTTCTCGGACTTGTACTCAATGGCATCGGTCTGGGACTTCTGCTCAACAGCTTTACCATATGCGTTTCCTCCTTCCGCACCGAAGAGGACAAAAACAAGGGCTTTGCCGTGGTGACAAGTGCATCGCTGTCCGGTATGCTCTGCGGTATGGTGATCGGTGCTAATCTTGCCAAATATGCAGGAGAATCTGCGATGTTCTGGTTCTCTTCTGTATTCTGGCTGGCAGAGATCATCCTGACCTTTACCATGGGCAGACATTTTACAAGCTATGCACCGACAGCAGGTACAGCAGAAAAAGGCGGTATGCGCTGGTATCAGTTTTTGTTGAAACCGTCGATTCTGGGCTTTATTTTCTTCGTGGAATTTCCGGCAGCGGTTATTACATGCTTCAGCAGTTACTTTGTACCGCTGTTTACAGATTCCATCGGCATGAACGAAGTGCGCACCAGTCTGGTTATGATCCTCAATTCCCTGACCGGCGCATTCTTCAGTGTTGCGGCAGCGGATGCAGTGCTCAGGAAGCTTGGACGTTATACCATGCACTTTGCACTTCTGATCTCCGCAGGCGGCGTTCTGCTCTTTGCATGGACACAGAATCTGTTTACGCTGATACTGGCAATGATCGCCTTCGGCATTGCGGAGAGCGTCGGTGTTCCTGCACGAAGCACCTGCTATTGTATGGACCGGCACAGCCGACGATACGGAGAGGACAGAGCAATGGGTATCTATAACTTTGCGGACAATGCTGGCAACTCAGCCGGCACATCCATACTGGGTGCAGTTGTAGGTTTAGGTGCTTCTGTAGGACTTACAATTGTAACAGCGGCAAGCGGCGGACTGATGCTTCTGTATCATCTGCTGTTCCACCGTAAGTCTGTGAAGGAAGATTCTGAATAAGGAAGGGAGTGCTATATATGTCAGATCTGAAAATCGGAAATAGAATTGTGGATATTTCTTCCCCGGCGAATCATCTGGATTCAAAGCCTTCCATGATCGAGCAGATCATCCTGAATGTAAATGAGGATGTCACAAAAGTCAAGCGCTTGTACAAGCTTACGGATGAAACCGGTGTAAAGGCTCAGAAAAGCGGGATGTGGGAAGCGGTGAAGGAAAAGGACGAAAAACAAGCGAGCGGTGCAGGCAAGATCATAAAGCTTTATGAAGAGTACATAAAGGATGCACGTGCGATTGATGAGAGAGGCGGCTCTAAATGGTCGTTCTTCAAGGAATACTTTGCTTCTCACAGGCATTTTATCAAGTCCCGCCGTGTTGGTGCTTACGATTCAGGTGGTGATTACATTGAGAAATCCAGAAAAATTATGGAAAGCTATGAAAGGCTTGCTGAGGATTTTCCGTTTACCTCAAGAGGCTTTGACGATGGCATTACAGATAAGCTGATTCAGTTCAGCAATTGCATATGTGATCAGAACAAAACCCAGTTTCTCATGCTTGCAGTGCAGCTTGACAAAAATATTGAGGGTCTCAAGCAGCTGCGTGATATGAAGATGGCAGAGCATATTGCAAGGGACAGTCAGACAGTGGAAACGCGTCCGGATACGAAGCAGCTTCGTCGTGAACGCCGTCAGGTGGTCCGGGGAATGCCGCAGGTGTATTCTTATAATGATCACAATGATTTTGTATTCCTCGATGAAAACGGACAAGTAAAACGAAAGATTGGCGATCTGCAAGAGAATGAGTCGCATTTGCAGCACATTCAGGCAGCACATGAAATGGAGCAGCGGTTTGATGCAAGCGGTGTTTCTGAGGTAATGAGTACGGACACGCTGTTTAAATATATCAACTTCAATCAGGGTGAATTTGATAAGATGGTAGCAGCTGCACAGGTGCAGGACCTGCAGAGACTTAGCCAAACAGAAGGACGCAGTGAGTCGGATCAATCGGTGGACTCCACGCAGATGAATATGATTCTGGATGCACTGCTGGATAATAAAGGTCTGATTGCTGGTTCTGCAGGCGCACCTTTTGATGCAATATACGAAAAGTTGCTTCCTTTGTGCGGTCTTGAAGAATGCGGACAGGCCCGTGAAGCCATGAAAGATCTGGCAGCCGATCCGACAAAATATATGGAGCAGATGTGTGCAGAAGGCGGATTGAGTGCAATCAGCTTTATTGCGAACGCAGCATCAACATGTCTGTATCTTTATGATGCTGTAGAAATTTGTAAAAGAATTCATCATTGCCGTAAATCGGGAGATATTACCGGTGCGAATACGGCAGGTGCTGAACTCGGACAGAAGCTAGGCAGAGCCCTGCTGTCTTTTGCAAAAACCGGAATGAACGGTGTCCGGGTCGTTACAGATTTCCTGGCAGCTTCGGGTATCATTACATCAACACAGGCGTCGATTGCAATAACGGCTTCTAGTTATGTAGGAGGAGCCGCCACCATTCTCACAGGTTCTCTGGATGCTCTGATGGGCGGATACCGGACTGCCACAGGAGCAGTTGCCTATAAAAAGGCAGATCATGCAAAACACAGACTCCGTGAGATGGAAAACAATGGCAGTATTGATAAGGATAGCCGGAGACTCGGCATGGCGAAGCGTCTTGTGAATCAACGCCGTATTGTGGCTGAAAAGCAGACAACAGAGGGCGCAGTAGATGTTGTTACTGGCGTAATACGTGCGATTGGCGGTGCGATCGCTATGGTTCCGATACCGATCGTGTCTGTTATCGGTACAGGTGTAGGACTGGTTGGAACGGGCCTGAATCTGCTGGCGAAGAAGCTGATTATTTCCAAGGTATTCAAGAACAAAGCAGTTAATCAGGCGTGGAGTGAGGTTCTGAAATACAGCAATGTAAAGGAATACACGGCTGCCATTGACAAGATGGGACACAGAGGTGATGCGCGTTTTCACGATATTCTGCGCCGTAAGACAGGCATTGCCACTCGTACAAACTTTGCTGCGGCACTCAAGATCACAGATGCGATCGATATGTATACTTCTGCAAAGGTATATGGTGCATCGAGAGTGCTTCATCGGGGTTCTGATTTTGAGATGATAAAAACAGCAATGCGCGGTCTGGGCTACAATGACCCGGACAAGTACAGCAGGATCCGTCTGGAGGATCTTCTTGGCAAGGTGGACGCAGATAAGGACTGGAGAGCCGGACTGCGAAAAGCGATCACGGACAATACTTTCTATAATCTCAAGGATGATATGAGCACCAAGCGTATACAGGAAGTTTTGTCGGGTAAGTATGATGGATGATATATGAGGTGTATATATGGAAATGAAAATGAATCAGGCGCAAAACGAATTCCTGGAAAAGCTGAAGGTGCTGTTACAGGATCAGTATGAGATAAGCCGGACTGATACAGGCTTACTTATGATCCTGCCGGGACTGGGCATGCAGGAGGAAGGTGTTGCCGCAGAACTGATGTTCTATCCCCATGTCAGTGAAGTGGAGGATGACCGGTCCGGTGTACTGCAGATCTATATTACAGTTTGCAATTACCGGGAAGAGAATGCGGTGCAGACCACACTCCGTCTTGAGGAACTGACCAAAAGGGCAAATGTTGGACATTTTGGTTTATATCATGATGCAAGTATCATTTATTACCGATATTGTGTAACACTGGCAGATATAGAAAGCAGATATGCCTTGCAGACTGTCTGTGTGGCACTTGCCAATATGTCTGAACTCCTGAATTATCTGTATGATTACATCGTTATAATGGGTGATGATGTAAATGCTATGACTCTGGAGGAATATGATGAAGGCATGGACGAGCTGATCACTTTTATGCAGGAGGATCCGGACTTTCTGGACAAACTCCGTCAGGAAGAGGAATAAGCCATGCAGCCTCAGAAACTGGACTATCTGCATGTGACAGCCGTCATGGCACTGCTGCGTGCAGAAAATTATCTCGTGAACCATACCAGCCGTATGCATCATAAATTTTCCCGGCTTGCGGAGCCTTATAAGGAATATCCAGCTTATCTGTTTGCAGAATATCTGGAGGAACCGTCCGATTCGGATTCTATCAGCAAGAGAAGGTTGTGGGGCATTATCCGCAGTGTACCGGAGCCGTATCAGGGGGTCACAGAGGTGCTTCTGGAACTGTCCGTGTTATATGCTCTTTTGCCGGAATCCAGAGAAGCATTCCGTGAATCCGGGATCTCGGTTTCACTGAAAACTGCCAGTGCCATCTGTTCCGGGAGAATACAGCCCGCAGAGGAGATCTCAGCAATTTACAAAGCGCTGTCTCCCTGCTTTCTGCACACGCTGAAGGAGACAGAATGGTACGGTGAAGCAAAGTTTTATGCGGATGCGCGTCTGATGGATTATCTGGCAGGAAATGATACATTGTCTCCGGCACTTCATGAATTCTGTACATTGGAAATGCCGCAGGAGGAACTGTCCGCACTGTATCTGTATGAGGATCACAAGACAAAAGCGGCGGTTCTCTGGCAGGAGAAAAAAGCAGTTCTGCAGATCCGTGGGGAAGAAAAAAGCGGAAAGCGTTTTTTGTTCCGGCACATAGCCAAGGAATGCGGACAGGTTGTTTTATCCGCAGATTTCCGGCTCTTTTCTGCTATGGAGCCGGCTGTATGCCGGCATAGTCTCCGCCTTCTTCTGCGTGAGGCATTGCTTTATCGGGGCGCAGTCTGCTGGTATCATGTGGAGGAAAGCCTGCTGCAAAACGGAAAGTGGAGCGAATCAGAATTTGCAGTGCAGTGCATACAGACATTTTTGCAGGCGGGTGTACAGGTCTGCTGCTGTACGGAAAAGGGACTGGATTTCACAGAGCATCTGACAAATCCGCTTTGTATTGCAGATCTGTCGCCTCTGACAAGAGCGGATCGCATAAAGCTTTGGCAAAGCTTCTGTGCTGCGGAAGGCTATACAGAGATCGATCCCATGCAGTATGCGATTCGGTATAAATTCTCCTGCGGGCAGGTCGCAGCGGTTTTCCGGCGGCGCCGGCATCATTACAGCATGCAGGAGCAGACGGAAAAGCAGATATTTGAGGAGATCTGTACACGCATTGCCAGTCCCTCTGAAAAGCTGTTTTATATTTCCCGTTCTGATTATCAGTTTGATGATCTGAAGCTTCCGAAGCACGAAAAAGATCTGATACTGGAGATCTGTGCGAATTTCCGGTACAGTCATCAGGTGTATACGCAGTGGCAGATGGAACGGAAAATGCCTTATGGCAGATGTATCTCTGTTCTGCTGACAGGACCTCCCGGAACCGGTAAAACCATGACTGCCCATGTGATCGCCAATATGCTGGAGCTGCCTCTGTTTCATGCCGATCTGTCCCAGATAACGGATAAATACATCGGTGAAACGGAAAAGCATCTGGATGCGATTTTTACAGAGGCGGAGAAATCAAACTGTGTTCTGCTTCTGGATGAGGCAGATGCCATCTGCGGAAAGCGCAGCGAGGTTTCTGATTCGAAGGATCGCTATGCCAATAATGATACAGCATTCATTTTACAGCGTCTGGAACGATATGACGGCATCGTGATTCTGGCGACCAACTTTATCAATAATCTGGATAATGCCTTCATGCGCCGTATGAAATATATTCTTCAGTTTTCCCTTCCCTCTGCGGCTGTGCGCCGTGAGATCTGGGAAAGCTGCTTTACAGAGGAAATGCCGGTTGCAGAGCCGATCGATTTTGATTATCTGGCAGAGCAGTTTCAGTTTGCCGGCGCCAATATCAAGAATGTCGTTCTTGCCTCTGCATTTCTGGCAGCATCGGAGGAGAGTGCAATTACCATGCGACATATCCTGAAAAGCGTGGGAAATGAGTATCTGAAATTCCAGAAGCATGCTCTGGCTGGCGAGTTCGGAAAGTACAGTGATCTGTACCGGAGGATACTGGAGGAACGTGAGGGTTGAGATCTCCCGGAATCACAGAAAGACAAGGCTGCTGCAGCATCTGGGTTTGCAGCAGCCTTGATCTTTTTTACGTTCCGGATTGACAGGAAAATCCCCCTGTGCTATAATAAAATCCGAACGGAGGTTGTTTTATGAGGAAAATGAGATCGCTCTATGCCGGTATATTTCTGGCTCTGCTGCTGCTTGAGATACTGATCGGTACATTTCTGAAAACCGGCATCATCCGTGCTTATGTGGGTGATGTGCTGGTATTGCCGGTGCTTTATTTCCTGGTGCGGATTTTCTGGACAAAGCCGTCCCGCGGAAACTGTATTATCCTGCCGGCTGTTCTGTTCGGCGTGGGTGCAGCGGCTGAGTTTTTGCAGGCACTTGATATAACCGGTAAACTCGGAATTGCAAGAGATTCTTTGCCGGGGATTCTGCTGGGGACCGTCTGTGATCCGATGGATCTGGTCTGCTATGGAATCGGAACATTACTGATTTATATTTATGTGCACATAGAAACGAAACTTCGGAAGGAGAAATCCATATGACAAATATCCTCAAAAAGGCAGGCACATTTTTTCGGACGCAGACGGTTCTTGCAGTATCTCTTATCGCAGCACTTTTGTCCATGCTGCTTGTGCTGCCGGATGCCGGCTATGCAGATTATGTTGATTTCCCTGTGCTGATCCTGCTTTTCTGCCTTATGGGAGTTGTGGCAGGCTTCCGCAGTGCAGGCGTATTTGAACGCATGACAGCAGTTCTCCTTCGGTTTGCATCGAATGCCCGTGTGCTGGGTCTGCTCCTGATGAATGTATGCTTTTTTGTATCTATGCTGGTCACAAATGATGTGGCACTGATTACCTTTGTTCCCCTGACTCTGATGCTTTATGCACACACAGGAAGCATGAAGAACTGTATCCTGACGATCGTGCTGCAAACAGCGGCAGCCAATCTGGGCAGCATGATGACACCCATCGGCAACCCCCAGAATCTGTATCTTTACACAGAATTTGAACTGACTATGGGCGATTTTTTCAGTGCGCTTCTGCCGGTAGGAATTGCAAGCTATGTGCTTCTGACTGCAGCATGCTTTCTGATCTCAGGTGAAAAAATGCAGCTGCATGAAACAGAAGCTGCTGCGCTGAACGGAAAGAAGATCCTGCTGTTTGGTGTGATGTTTGTAATTTGTCTGCTGACCGTTCTGCGTGTGATCCCGCACTGGATCTGTCTGGTGCTGGTATGTGCAGGACTTCTTGTCGAGCCGAAGCTTTACCTGAAAATCGACTATGCGCTTCTGCTGACATTTGTATGCTTCTTTGTATTTGTGGGCAATATCGGACGGATCGAGCCTGTCCGGGAATTGCTTTCTTCCTGGATGGAGGGACGGGAACTTCTGGTGTCTGCGGTCGTATCACAGGGAATCAGCAACGTTCCGGCAGCAGTGATGCTTTCCGCCTTTACAGAGAATGTCCGTCCTCTTTTGCAGGGCGTAAATATCGGCGGTCTGGGTACGCCCATTGCATCCCTTGCAAGTCTGATTTCCTATCAGCTGTATGCAAAGTCGGAACGTGCAGAAAACGGCAGATATATGCGCTGCTTTCTGCTTGTGAATGTGGTAATGCTGGTGCTCCTGCTGGCGATGGCGTGTCTTATTTTTTGACGGAGGAGATGGAGAAAATGCCGCTATCTGCAATGGATGAGCTTCTGAAAAAAAAGCTTCAGGATGAACTTCGGCAGGCATACGGTAAAAAGGTGGTCGCATATCCGAAGTTTTATCGAATCCTATGGTATGTGAATACACCGCCTATGATCGGACTTGCTGTGTTATTTTTTTGCCTGCCCTCTGATACATTCCCTACTATAACCGGATATATCATGTGTATCTGTGCCATGTCTGCACTGGCAGTTATAAGTATTGCCTGTGTACTCTTTTCCAGCCGCCGCATTGTATACAGTGATACGGAGATTGATGTCACGACCCTCTGGCGCAAAAAACGTCATTATAATATTCTGGACATCCGGAAGGCATCCAGTACTCTGTACTTTTACCGTATTGTTTTTTCGGATGGTTTTTCTGTGATTCTGACAGACAGCATGACGATGTCTGCGGAATTTTACAGCTTTGCAAAAAGAAATGCAAGTGCTGTAAAGGGAAAATACTGAAGGAAAAGATTTTGCGCCGCTTTTCTCAGAAGCGTTCGCAGCCATGAAGGATCTGCTGTGTTTTTGCATAGCAGATTTTTTTGATACAGGTGAAACCAAACGGGAAAGATGTGTGTCTATATAGGTGTATGGGAAAGGAGGCATGCAGTATGAAAGAAAGTAAGCTGATTTTTCAGCTGAAAAAGAAAAATCTTTCAGCACTGGAACGCTGTATTGATCTGTACACGCCTTATGTCAGCACCATTATCCGCAACGCCCTGCGGGGTTATGTCTCCCACGAAGACCTGGAGGAACTGACCGCAGATGTGTTTGTATCTCTGTGGAACAGTGCAGAGCAGATACGCAGCGAGCATCTCAGCGGATATCTGGCAGCCATTGCCAAATCAAAAGCGTGTAACTATATGAGAAGAAATATTGTCCTTGCAGAAAATCTGGATGAAGTGGTGATCGCCTCCGATGAAAATGTGGAAGAGGAAGCGGAGCAGCAGGTCCTTGCAGCGCTTCTGAAGACACTTTTACAGGAACTTCCGGACAAGGAACGGGAAATTATGATCCGGTATTACTATTATCAGCAGACGGTCAGTGAGGTGGCACAGTCTATGGATATGAATGTTTCTACCGTGAAAACGAAACTCAGCCGCAGCCGTAAAAAGCTGAAACAGATGCTCATTGAAAGGGGATATGGATATGAAGAGATGGAACTTATTTGAATTGTTTTCCAGGCTGGATCTGCCGCATGATCAGCTGCCCCCACTGTATACAAAGGAAGACGTTTCTGCACACAGCGTCAAGAAGAAAGTGATGAAACGCCTTGATTCCTGCGGTACCCTTGAAATGGATCAAAAGCCTTCCAGGATAAAACGCACCTTTATGGGATTTGGTATTGCAGCGGCGCTGATCGGGGGCGGTGCGGCTTCCTATGCGGCATCCAATATGGGGGAGCACAGAGCGGAATCCCCCATCAATATGATCCAGACCTCTATTACTCCGGAAGAAATGAAGGATATACAATATCGTTATCCCGCAATCAGCTACGATTATGTGGATATGTCTCAGTATACGGACGCCTACGATGTTGAGGTCATTGATGAAATGGATGGGCTGAATTTTGAGGACGTAAAAATACAGCTGACCAGCAGCAGCGTAAGACTTCTGATGCATTTTAAAGCAGAGGATCTGGATGTTTCCGTGATGGATACGGATTTTATAATGCAGTCAATCAATCTGCAGTACGGCGGATCCGGTCACAGCTATTCAAGCAGCATCAGCGGTTATCTGTCAGATGAGGAAAATCTGTATTTCATAACAGATATCACATTCGAAAACTGCTTGGTTGCGGGCAATCAGATATGGCTTAAATTCGGAGGTCTGTCAGAATATGGCTGTGACAGAATTTCGGAGCTGGGGATAAAAAATCTGCTTGGCTTTACGGGTGCGGAAATCAGTCAGAGAAGACCTTTTACGGAGGAAGAACAGCAATATATTGATGAGTATTTTATCTCACAAGAGGAAGCGACCGGTACAGGAGGCTCTTGCTACTACAATAAGGAAGATATCTATGCGATGGGAATGATTGGCATAAGGGTGGATCTGACCGAGAAGATCTATAATAAATTTACAGATTCTATTCCCATCCCCAATGATTTGAATGCGTACTCCGATACGCTGCTCTATCAGAATGCACAGCAGGCTGAAATTGAGGATACCATGGATATGCTGGATGCGGATATTGTCGGCATCCGTAAGGACGGTTATATCGTAAGGGTTCTGATGCGGTACACACCGCAGAACGGCTATGCCTTTACAAGCGATGATCTGGCAATATTCAGTGATGTCAATGCAAAGCTGTTCGCTGCGATTACAGGTACAGAGAAGCGAACGAGGATTCAGTGTGATACCACCTATTTTACCTATACCTTTGAAGGCACTGAATACCAGTATGTTGAGCAGCCCTATACAAGTCAGGAGATGCAGACGGAGATTTATGCGACACACAAGCTGGCAGAGAATCCCTGTATGTTTCATGAGATTGAGTTTACGTTTCCCGGCGATGCAAGCGATGCGGAGCTTGAACTGAAGCTGATCAATCTGAAGGATGATGCGAACGATTCCCTGCTGGACAGCGGTGTAATCACGATTAACGTTTTCCTTGGGGATACGGGTGAGTATGCCTATTCTGTTACCGATTCGTTTGTGACGGAGGACGGCTTTGAGATCGATGCACGTTTCTCCCAGGAGTCTATGGTATTGGAATGGGATAGTTCCGTTGGAGAAGGTGCACCTGCCTTTTTGCTGGAATCGCAGAAGGAAGGAGATGCGAACTTCCAGTCGTTTACACAGGAATTCAACAATCCGGAGTTCAGTATTGTATCAAAGCAGGGCTATGAATATCATCTGGTGACAGATATACTGATAGACAGCAGTACCAAGCGTGTCCGTGCAAGTGCCATGTATGATGAAGTGATTTCTCCTGAGGATGTGGTTGCTGTTAAATTTGACGGAGAAGTGATCTACGAGGCAGCCCAGTAAATTTGCAGCAGATTTCCTCCATATGGAGCCGGTACCGTGCACAGTGCCGGCTCTTTTTGTGTCATATTGGATACTTGCATTTTTCATAAAAGCGTGGTATAATAGCAGAGACGTGTGTTGTCCGTGACGGACAGACATATTTTATCTGAGAGGAGTTTTTTCAAATGAGTTCATGCAATCATGACTGCGGTTCCTGCGGAAGCAACGGAAACTGCGCAACACAGAATGAAGAAAAGGATGCACGTGTCCTTGCCAATACAAAGGGTGTCAAGAAGGTGATCGGCGTTGTGGGCGGCAAAGGCGGCGTCGGCAAGTCTCTGGTGACAAGTCTTATGGCGATCCAGACACAGCGCCTGGGTTACAAGGCAGCTGTTTTGGATGCAGATATTACCGGACCTTCTGTACCGAAGATTTTCGGCATAACCAAGTTTGCAGAGGCAGACGGCAATTCCCTCATTCCCTATACCACGGAAAAGGGTACAAAGGTAATGTCCATGAACCTGCTGCTCCAGAATGATACGGATCCGGTTCTTTGGAGAGGTCCTGTGATTTCCGGTGTTGTGAAGCAGTTCTGGGAGGATGTGCAGTGGGGCGATGTAGACTTCCTGTTTGTAGATATGCCCCCTGGAACCGGTGATGTTCCCATGACGGTATTCCAGTCTCTCCCGGTTGACGGCATTCTGGTGGTTTCCACCCCGCAGTCGCTGGTTTCCATGATCGTGAAGAAGGCACTGAAGATGGCGGAAATGATGAATGTTCCGGTTCTGGGTATGGTAGAGAATATGCGTTTTCTGAAGTGCCCGGACTGCGGTAAGGAGATTCCGCTGTTCGGCGGTGATGAGGCGGTCGACAGTACAGCACTGATGGTTCTGGAACGGATTCCGCTGGATCCGGCTGTTGCAGCAGCATGCGATGCAGGTCAGCTGGAAGATCTGGATACGGACTATCTGGCACAGACAGCAAAGGTGATTACAGAGGCACTGTAAAAAGAGAAGCGATGCGGCAAAAATCCGCATCGCTTTTGTTGTCCTGTTATCCGAACAGAATGCGTGGGCAGTGCTCTGTACAGCTTTGGGTAAGGACAGCCTTTGCATAGACAGAAAGTGTATTTCCGCATTCTGCCGTCAGTCTGCGGCATGCTTCCTCAGAAAGCGTATGTGCAAGACCGCAGCACTGCACGCCATCGCAGAGCATGATGAAGGCTGTATGGTACAGCACAAGGAGACACTGCTCTTTTTCAGCAAAGGAGCGCATCTGTTCCCGGAGCGTATCGCCGCAGTCTGCAGAAAAATCCTCTGCATGCAGGAAAACCGTTTGCATTGCAGAAAAATCCGCAGAAAAATCCGGCGTTTCCCCGGCTGTGAAAAAAGGTGTGGAATCCTCGGTACAGGGAATGCCGATGTCATAGTTTTTCAGCGTTCCGATGATCCCCCTTGCCATGCCGATCAGATGTCCGTATTTGACAAACCCGATGGAAATGGTTTCATGGGAACGAACGCAGCAGCCGCCTGCTCCGGTATCGCCGTTCATACCGCTGTTGATGTCTACGCTGACGATCCGGGCAGAGGAAGCATTGATTTTCTCAATGGCATCCCGGATATCGGGACGTACGCTGCCGTGAAAGCCGGTTCCCAGAATACAGTCCACAATGATATCTGTATGAGTAAAATCCGGCTCTGATGTACAGGGAATTCCGGCGGCAAGACATTTTTCAAAATAGTATGCGCCGTCCGGGGAGCATTTTTCACTGAGCCGTACCAGACGGCAGGGAATCCCCGCTTCATGAAGCAAAAGGGCAATGACATAGCCGTCTCCTGCGTTGTTGCCGCTGCCGGTGACAATGGAGATGCTGCCATTCCATGTGCGGCTGCGGAAAATGCTTTCTCCTGCACGGTACATCAGAATTTTGCTGTCAGTGCCGCTATGGATGGTTTTTTCATCGCACAGCCGCATGGCAGAAACAGAAAGAATCGGTTGCATAAGTACCTCCCAAAACGGTAAAATTAACTTTATTATAGCGATTTATAGCGTCTTTGTCAATCGGCATATGAAAATGCAGGGGGTGTTTTGGAAGAAATGAAAAAAATTGTGAAATGTTCGGAAATCTATTTCAAATTACTGGAAAATATGGTATAATGAGGAAGCAGATCAATGTGAGAGGAAGGATCGGAAAATTATATGACAGAGAGACGAATTGCAGTGCGTGACAGCGCCCAGATGCAGGAGATCTGCGGAAGCTTTGATGAAAATCTCAAGGCACTTGAAAAACAGTATGATGTTACTGTAATCTGCCGGGGTGATGAACTGAAGGTTGTCGGCGATGCAGAGTCCACTGCACGGGCAGCAAGTGCGATCCGTGCCATGCTGCATATGTCGGATACCGGTCAGCCCATGAATGAACAGACCGTCCGGTATGTTGCATCCATGGTGGATGACGGCGAGGAAGAAGAAATTGAGACACTGACAGAGGACGGTATCTGCCTGACTGCGACCGGCAAGGTGGTACGTGCCAAAACTGTTGGTCAGAAGAAATATGTAGATGCGATCCGGAAGAATACGATCGTATTCGGTATTGGTCCGGCAGGTACAGGTAAAACCTATCTGGCGGTCGCAATGGCAGTAAAGGCATTCAAGCGGCACGAGGTCAATCGCATTATTCTGACACGTCCTGCTGTAGAGGCCGGCGAGAAGCTGGGCTTTCTGCCGGGCGATTTGCAGAATAAGGTAGACCCTTATCTGCGTCCGCTGTATGATGCTCTGTTTGAGATGCTGGGTGCCGAGCCGTTTCAGAAGCATATGGAACGGGGTGTAATTGAGGTAGCACCTCTTGCATATATGAGAGGACGGACTCTTGATCACGCTTTCATCATTCTGGATGAAGCACAGAATACAACCTCCGAGCAGCTGAAGATGTTTCTGACACGTCTTGGTGATGGAAGCCGGATGGTGATCACCGGCGATGTAACACAGATCGACTTGCCGGATAAGCGGAAATGCGGTCTGCTGGAGGCTATGAAGGTATTACGCCGTGTGGAGGATATCGCCATTCAGGAATTTACCAATAAGGATGTAGTCCGTCATAAGCTTGTACAGGATATTATAAAGGCATATGAGAAATATTATCATGGAAAGGGAGAGAACGATGCAAATGCCAAAAGTAAAGGTTTCAGTGAAAAATAATCAGAAGGAAATAAAGGTGCCTGTAGGAATTCGTCTGCTCATCCGCCGCTGCTGTCAGGCAGTTCTGGCAATGGAGCAGTTCAAGCAGGATGCAGAGGTAAGTGTATCCTTTGTCAGCAACAATGAGATCCGCAGTCTCAACAAGATTTACCGGAATAAGGATCGTGTGACAGATGTACTTTCCTTCCCTCTGGGCGAAAACGGAAAGTATGATATGAACAAGGAAACCGGCTGCGCACAGCTGGGTGATGTTGTAATTTCTCTGGAAACTGCAATGCGTCAGGCGGAGATTTACGGACATTCCCTGGAACGTGAGATCGGCTTTCTGACCGTACACTCTATGCTGCATCTGCTGGGCTATGATCATGAGATCAGCAAGCTGGAAGAGCGGATCATGAGAGAAAAGGAAGAGCAGGTTCTGGGTGAACTGGGCATCTCCCGAGAGGAAACTTTTGTAACTGAGGAAGTATAACATGACAAAATCTGTATTTGTATCGATCGTAGGACGTACCAACGCCGGCAAGTCCTCTTTGCTGAATGCAATTGTAGGTGAGAAGATCGCCTCTGTAAGCAGCAAGCCCCAGACAACGAGAACACGGATCACCGGTATCAAGACCATCGGGGATACCCAGATGGTGTTTATGGACACGCCAGGACTGCACAAGCCCAAGAATAAGCTGAGCAATCATATGCTGAGCATGGCGAAGAGTTCTGTAGCGGACATGGATGCCGTGCTGTTTGTGGTGGATTGTACCTGCCGTGAAATTTCGGACGAGGAAACCGAACTTCTTGGGAACCTTATGAAGGCGAATCAGAATGTCATTCTGATTCTCAATAAGATCGACCTGCTCCGGGATAAATCGGAACTGGTCAGAATGATAACCGAACTGAATGCAAAGTATACATTTACATCGATCATCCCGATCAGCGTACTGGAGGATGATGGTGTGTCCATTGTAGAGGAAGAGGTTGCAAAGCTTGCTTCTGAGGCACCCCATTATTTTCCGGATGATAAATTCACTGACCAGCCGGAGCGTGTTCTGGCGGCGGAGATGATTCGTGAAAAGCTGCTCCTTGCGCTGGATAAGGAGGTTCCCCATGGTATTGCAGTGGGAATCGAGCGCATGGAGGAACGGGATGATAAGGACCTGCTGGATGTTGATGCTGTGATTTACTGTGAAAGAATGTCCCATAAGGGGATCGTCATCGGTAAGAACGGCACGATGCTCAAGCGGGTTGCCAGTGCAGCAAGACGGGATCTGGAAACATTCTTTCAGATTCAGGTCAATCTGAAGTGCTGGGTCAAGGTCAAGGAGGACTGGCGCAACAAGGAAGGTCTTATCCGGAATTTCGGACTTGCGGATGAAGGCGTATAATTTGGCAGCCATATTTCCCCCATCATGCCGCATACTATTTCCGGAGGTGACGTGTATTGACACCATGGGAGATATTTTGCCAAACGGGAATGATTGCGGATTATCTGCGTTACCGGCAGGCTGCTGCTGAGACAGAGAAGGAAGGGTCTGCATACTATGCTGATAACCATGAACGGTCTGGTTCTGCGAGAAAAACAGGCAGGCGAAAAGGGCCGGTTTCTTGATATACTGACACAGGAACAGGGCGTGGTGGAGGTGTTCGTGCGGGGTGCAAAAAAAGCAACCTCCAAGAGCACCTGCGTCACCCAGCTGTTTTCCTATGCCACCTTCTGTCTGGAACAGAGGGGCGATATGTATTATTTTCAAAGTGCCAAACCGATCCGGATCTTTTACGGACTTCGTGAGAATCTGGATCATCTCAGTTTGGCGTCTTATTTTTCCGATTGGATTCGGTATGCGGTACCCAAGGGGCGGCAGGAAAATATGGTGCTGCGGCTTATGCTCAATACGCTGCACTATCTCACGGAGGAAAAGCGTGACGAGCGGATGCTGAAAGCTCTGTTTGAACTGCGCTTTGCTTCCGAACTGGGACTTATGCCCGATGTGCTTATGTGCAAGCGGTGCATGAATTATCTGCCGGATTCGCTTGTGTTCTCTGTAACGAATGGTCATTTCTGGTGCGAGGACTGCTATCCGGGTACAGAGGATGATGTGGCATATTCCATGCGCCGTTCCGGTCTGGAGATGATACGGCACATTGTACTTATGGATTTCGCACGGCTCTTTCATTTTCGTGCAGGGGAGGAGACTCTGAACGTTGTTTCAAAGTTTGCAGAGGAATTCCTTTGCTGTCACTTGTCGGTACGACCTCGCTCCCTTGATTTCTATCATAACATAAAACGCAACCATGTAGAGTAATGATTGGAGGTTCTATGAATCTGCATGAGAAAATATTAGAACTTGACAAAATTCTGGAGATGCTTGCATCCAAAACATCCAATGAAATGTCAAGAGCGATGGCACTCAGGCTTCAGCCGGAAACGAGCCTCTTCCGTGTACAGGAGGAACTTGATAAAACCGCAGAAGCACTTTCTCTGGCGACACGCTTTGGTACGCCGCCTTTTTATAATTTCCGGGATATGTGCATGGCACTGCGCCGTGTCAAGTCCGGTGCGCAGCTTTCCCTGAAGGATTTGATGGATATTGCAGCGGTTCTGCGTCAGATCCAGTCGCTCAGTGACTGGTATGACCACTGCGAGGGCATGGAAACGGAACTGGATTATCTGTTCACCCAGCTGACACCGGTGCCGTATCTTCTGGAAAAGCTGGAACGTTCCATTATTTCTGAGGATGAAATTGCAGATGCTGCAAGTGCGCAGCTTGCGCAGATCCGTCGGAAAATCAGCCGCAGTCAGCAGCATCTGCGTGATACCCCGGATAAAATGGTACGCAGTCAGGATGTGCAGAAGTGTCTTCAGGATACCCGTGTGACCCTTCGTGACGGACGCTTTGTGCTGCCGGTCAAGGCGGAACACAGAGGTCAGATTCAGGGTCTGATCCATGATTCCTCTGCATCGGGACAGACGCTTTTCATCGAGCCGATGTCCATTGTAGAGGCAAACAATGACATCCGCCTGCTGGAAAGTCAGGAGCAGGAGGAGATCGAACGCATTATCAGTGAACTTTGCGCAGACTGTGCGACATGGGCGGATTCCATCATTCGCAACCACAGTGTATGTGCCGAACTGAACCTTTATTTTGCAAAGGCAGATCTTGCAGCAGATATGAAGGCGTTTCCGCCAATACTTTCTGATGATGGTGTGATCGACCTGATTCGTGCAAGACATCCTTTGATTCCGGCAGATCGGGTTGTACCCATTTCCTTCCGTCTGGGAGATGAACACAGAGCGCTGATCATTACCGGTCCCAATACCGGCGGTAAAACCGTAGCACTGAAAACCTGCGGACTGCTGACCCTCATGGCAATGTGCGGTCTGCTGGTTCCTGCTGCAGAAGGAAGCCGTCTGTCCGTATTCCGGCATGTATACGCCAATATCGGCGATACTCAGAGTATCGAGCAGAATCTTTCCACATTTTCTGCACATATGAAAGAGGTTATCCATATTCTGGAGGAAGCAGATGATTCCTCACTGGTACTGCTGGATGAACTTGGCTCCGGTACGGATCCTGTAGAGGGTGCGGCGCTTGCTGAGGCGATCATTTCCCGTCTCAAGGATAACGGGGCGAAGATCATGGTAACAACGCACTATCAGGAACTGAAGCTTTATGCAACGGAACAGCCGGATGTGGAAAATGCATCCTGTGAATTTGACGTAGAGCATCTGCGTCCGACCTATCGTCTGATCATCGGCTCCCCGGGTAAGTCCAACGCGTTTGCAATTACAGAAACACTGGGTCTTGCAAAGGATGTCATTGCCCATGCGAAGACACTCGTCAGCTCAGAGAATACACGCTTTGAAACAGCGGTTGAACAGCTGGAGCAGACACGTCTTGCCTTGGAAGAGCAGCTTCGTCAGGTATGGCGGGAGAAGGAAGCCGCCAAAACCTATGCACAGGAGCTGGAAGCAGAGCGGGATGCCTTCCGTGAGGAGAAGGTTGCCCGGATGGAACAGGTGCGTTTGCAGGCAAACAGCATCATTGAAACAACAAAGGCAGAGTCCAATGCGCTTCTGGAGGAACTGGAGCAGCTTCGCCGGGAGAAGGAGAAGGAAAGCTTTGCGGATGCAGTTTCTGCCGCAAAAACAGGCAGCAAGCAGCGTATCAACCGGATGTATGACACTGCCAATCCTCTGGATGATATTCCTCAGGAAAACTATGTGCTTCCCAGACCGCTTATGAATGGTGACACGGTTATGATTGCGGATACCAGACAAAAGGGTGTGGTCGTGGGCAATCCGGATGGAAGCGGTATGGTGTTCGTCCAGATGGGTGTAATGAAAACAAAGGTGGCTGTAAAGCGTTTGCGTCTGGTAGAAAATCAGCCCCAGAAGCAGCAGGGCCAGCAAAAGAAGCAGCCCGGCAGAAAGCAGGGCAGAGTTTCTGCAAAGGCAGAACGCAGCGGATCTATGGAGCTTGACATTCGTGGACGTGCCTGTGATGAAGGTGTGTATGAAATGGAGGCATTCCTGGATCGTGCGGTGCTGTCTCACATTTCAACAGTGACCATTATTCATGGTAAGGGTACCGGACTCCTGCGCAAGGCGGTTCATCAGCGGCTGAAGCGCATGTCCTATGTCAAGTCGTATCGTCTGGGTGTATTCGGCGAAGGCGAGGACGGCGTAACAATTGTGACACTGAAATAAGGAAAGCACTTCGGTACAGCAGCGTACCGGAGTGCTTTTTCAGCCGATCTATTACATAAAAAGGAGTACAGAATTATGGAACAAACAGAACGTTCTTTTCTGGGAACAGCAAAAATCAGCAGCTTGATGGGCAAATTTGCAATTCCCAGTATTGTTGCAATGCTGGTTTCAGCATTATATAACATCATTGATCAGCTTTTTATCGGGCAGGCAGTGGGAATTGACGGCAATGCCGCAACGAATATTGCCTTTCCGCTGACAACCTCCTGTATTGCTCTGGCATTGCTGTTCGGCATTGGCGGTGCATCCTGCTTCAACCTGTCAATGGGAAGCGGCGATACCAAGCGGGCAGCATACTTTGTGGGCAATTCTGCGAGTATGCTCTTTCTCAGCGGTGTGGTACTCTGCATTGCAGCCCAGCTTTTTCTGCCGCAGCTTCTCCATTTATGCGGTGCGGAGGATGGTCTTGTTTTTGATTATGCAGAGGTTTACGTGCGGATCACTGCAATCGGTTTTCCGTTTCTGATTCTGACAACAGGCGGCGGACATCTGATCCGTGCAGACGGCAGTCCGCAGATGACGATGATCTGTAACTTATTCGGTGCTGTTGTCAATGTGATTCTGGATGCCCTGTTTATCCTTGTGTTCGGATGGGGCATGGCGGGTGCAGCGATCGCTACGATTATCGGACAGATCGGTTCTGCGGTAATTGTAGTACTCTATATGAAGAAGTTCAAAACGGTAAAACTCAGTGTGCGTCATTTCCGTCCGCAGTGGTCAGCGATCCAGCGCACTGCAACGCTTGGTATGGCATCCTGCTTCAATCAGCTTGCTATGATGGTCGTGCAGATCGTCATCAATCAGCTGCTGAATGAATATGGCGCACAGTCCAGATATGGTGCAACGGTTGCCCTTGCAGCAGCAGGCATTGTAATGAAGGTTGCACAGGTATTTTTCTCCTTTATTATCGGACTTGCCCAGGGTAGTCAGCCGATTGAAAGCTACAATTATGGCGCCAAACAGTACGACCGTGTGCGGGGTGCTTTGTGGTTTACACTGGGGATCAGCGCAGTATTGTCAGTGATCGCTTCGGCGTTGTTCCAGATTTTTCCAGCACAGATTCTGGGTCTTTTCGGTGAGGGCGATGCAACCTATGTAGAATTTGGTGTGCGGTTCTTCCGAATCTACCTGTTCGGTACGATATTCAACTTCTTCCAGCCTGTTGTATCTACCTTCTTTACCTCCATTGGTAAGGCATACAAGGGCGTATTCCTGTCCCTGACCAGACAGTTCCTGTTCCTGCTGCCTCTGCTGCTGCTGATGCCGCTGCGTTTTGGCATTGATGGTGTGCTTTATGCAGCACCGGTAGCGGATATTCTGTCTCTGATCGTGACGCTTGTATTCATGTTCCTGGAGCTGCGCCAGCTGAAACAGATGGAATGTGTCATGCAGGCTGCATAGCATTAAGTTGGGGATATAAATTGTAGTTTATCGGCAGTTAGCACCGTATACTACAATTCACTCCAACAATTCAAATGGAACCAATAAAACGACCTGAGAAGAATTGATTCTCCTCAGGTCGTTTTGCATTTTAATAAATCGCACGCATGTGTCCGGATGTGAAATCATGAATTACGATTCTATGATGTACTTACATTTTTAACCGCATGCTCACGAAGGTAATCTTCCCAAAGGGGAAGGGAACTGCCGCCCAGGTGAATGCCGTCCGATGTGTAGTCAGCATTCAGCGCACCGGTTTCGTCTACCAGAACTTCATTGACATCCAGGTAATAGATATAGTCATTATTTGCAAGTTCCTTGAGCAGTGCGTTTTTCTCATTGATGTTGGCGTTGTTGATCACATCACCCTGTGCATCCCGTGCTGCGGAGATGTTGATGATGCTTTGAATATAGATAATTGCATTCGGCTGCATCTGGTGAATCTGTTCGACAACATCCTTATAATAGGAAGCAAAGGATTCCGATGTACCTGTACCCAGGTCATTAATGCCCAGCATAATGTAAATCTTGCCGAACTGCTGACCATTCATCAGAGAGAGAAATGACATTTCCGGACCTTCTTCCGGCGGAATCTGTGCTGTAGAATCCATCAGATCATAGATATTCATGCCGACTGTTGCATAGAATGTACTTTCCGACGGCATAGAACCGAACATAGAGAGTCCCACTGTACGGGAGTTGCCGATAAATAAGGCATCATTGAAATAGTCATTTTCAACCGTTTGATACTGTGGTGATGCCTGAGTCTCTGTGGTCGTCATCTCGCTGCTGGGAACATCAGTTCCCGACATAATCCCTGCATTCTGTATGGGAGTTGTCTGTGTGGTGTCTGTCTGAATTGTAAGTGCAGGCACATTTTCCAGTGATGATTCCGCATCGTCACTTCCCTGAATTGCAAAGATAACCGCAAGTACGACAGAGGAGAGAATCACTGAGATCAGAAGCGGATATGTTTTCAGTGCAGAAAGTACAGACTCCTTATTGATATTAACATCGATATTGAAATATGGTATGTTCATAAATTACCTCCAGTCCGTCAGAAGCCGAAATACAGGAACGGATTATCCGAGGAGGAACGTGTCAGAACCATGCTGACAATGAAAATCACCAGCAGAACCGCAGGCTCCGCATAAGCCAGAACAGCGTGACCTTCCCATTTCTCCCGATACTTCATATAAAGCTTCTCCGGAAGCTGTGTGCTGAAGAATACGCAGGCAATCAACAGATACCAGTAATCAACCAATGCGCCGAAGAAATCCTTTGTTGTGACGAAATCCGGCGAACCTGCAAAAGGGAACAGGCGCAGGAAATATGTACCCAGATCGCCCATATCTGTCATAGCGAAAACTACCCATGTCAGCGGGATCAGCAGGCAGACATAGACATGTCCCAGTACAGGAAAACGCTCCAGATACTGCCCCAGCCAATAGCGTTCCAGAGTAAGCAGTCCGAAGAAGATCAGACCCCAGAGAACAAAGTTCCAGGATGCGCCGTGCCAGAGGCCTGTAAATGCCCAGACGATCAGCGTGTTGCGGATGATTTTCGGGGTGCTGCATCTGCTTCCGCCCAGAGGGAAGTAGATGTATTTCTTGAACCAGCGGCCCAGCGTCATGTGCCATCTGCGCCAGAATTCGCTCATGTTTCTGGAAATGTAAGGGTTATCAAAGTTCTTTGGAATGGTAATGCCCAGCATCTGTCCGAGACCCATCGCCATGAGAGAATAGCCGAAGAAGTCGAAGTAGATCTGGAAGCTGTAGCCAAATGCACCCAGCCATGCATAGGGCATAGAAATGCTTTCATAGCCGTAGCGTGACATACCTGCCCATAGTGTACCCATGGGATTGGCAAGAATTACCTTTGCACCAAAGCCCAGAATAAAGGTTTTCAGACCCTTTTCCAGATTTTCAATGGTCACATTGCGGTAACGCAGTTCCGGTGCGATTTCCTGATACTCAAAAATCGGACCGGAAACCAGATGCGGGAACATAAACAGATAGGTGCCCAGCGTGACAATATTGTTTGCAGGCTTGTACTCCCGTCTGTATACATCCACAATGTATGCAACGATCTGGAAGGTGTAGAAGCTGATGGCAAGAGGCATTTTAATCTTAGCTACAGGAATTTCTGCACCGAATCCGGAGAGCAGTACATTGATATTTTCTATGAGGAAATTGGTATACTTGAAGAAGATCAGCATACCGAAATTAAAGACAAGGGTTATCAGCAGGAAAATCTTTCTGGTTTTCTCTGTCTGATGAGGCTGTCCATGTCCGGCAATGAGTTTGCCGAAGATGAAGTTGACCAGCAGCGAGAAGAGGAGCAGCGGTAAATAGGTCTTGTCTCCCCATGCATAAAAAATCAGACTTCCGATAAAGAGAATCAGATTCTTGTAATTTTTTGGTGCGATATAATATCCAATCAGGAATATCGGCAGAAATCGAAAGATGAAATCGATACTGCTGAATATCATATGTGTCCCCCAATCCGGAGCGTCGTGCTCCTTTTTTCTCTGTATAACAATACTTCAATTATTTTATCAAAATTTCGCCTCTTTGTCAAGCGTTCCGGCTCAATTGACCAAGATACAGCTGAGAATCGTCGCTGCACGAAAAGTGTTTCCTTTCATATCCCATATGTATGCCTAGGAATCTTCATAAAAATGTATTGAAACATTAGAAGGAGGTATGATAATATAAAAAGGTATCAAATGTCAGATATCAATTATAAAGCCGGAGGTTTTTGCAATGAAAATGCATTCTTCAACGATTATAGATACAGCGATCCGCTGTACAAAGGGCGATCCCAGCCGATTGGGTGCTTCTGTCTGTCAGAATGAACGGGGAGAGGAGGGCATCAATTTTGCCCTTTACAGCGAGCATGCACGGGGTTGTATACTTGTCCTGTTTTATATCGGAGATAAGGAGCCTATGGCAGAGCTGCCTTTTACTGAGGAAATGAAGGATGGCAATGTCTATGCCATGTTTGTGACAGGTATCGATCCTGAGCAGATTGAGTATGGCTATCGCGTCGATGGAGATTACGATCTCAGTTGTGAAATGCGGTACCAGAATCAGCTTGTTCTGTTGGACCCTTATGCAAAATCGGTATCCGGCCGTAACTGCTGGTGCAGTTCTATTGACCCAGGGCGTGCTGGAAAATTCAGAGGCCGTGTGGTTGCTGACGAATTTGACTGGGAGGGAGATACATGCCTGGATATCCCACTCAAGGACCTGATCATCTACGAAGCCCATGTCCGCAGCATGACCATGCATGAATCTGCAGAAGTCACTGCACCTGGTACCTTTGCTGGTCTTATGGAAAAGATTCCGTATCTTCGTTCCCTGGGCATTAACTGTATTGAACTGCTGCCCGTATTCGAATTTGACGAAATGGAATACAACCGCTTCTACAACCAGAAGCGTATTCTCAATTACTGGGGCTACAGCACCCTGAATTTCTTCTCGCCGAAGGCTGGCTATGCTGCATCCGGTATGGCAGGCGGTCAGGTACAGGAGTTCAAGGAAATGGTCAAGGCGTTTCATAAGGCAGGAATCCGTGTGCTTCTCGACGTTGTATACAATCATACTGCTGAGGGCGAGGAGAAGGACCGCTGCTATTCTTTCCAGGGCATTGATAACCCTGTGTACTATATCAGCCAGCCGGACGGTAAGAATACCAACTATTCAGGCTGCGGAAATACCTTCAAGTGCAATCATCCGGCAGTGCGTCAACTAATTCTGGACAGTCTCCGCTACTGGCACAAGGAATGTCATGTAGACGGTTTCCGATTTGATCTGGCACCTATGCTGGTACGTGATGTAGATGGTGTTCCCGACTGGGAAAATCCGGTTGCCCGTGAAATTGCAGAGGATGAGATCCTGAAGGACGCCATTCTCATTGCGGAGCCATGGGATGCTGCCGGTCTTTATCTCACCGGACGCTTTCACCACTGGGGACGCTGGTCGGAATGGAATGATAAATATCGTGATGCCATGCGTCAGTTTATCAACGGCAATTCTGAATATGCACCTGATTTTATGGGAAGGATCGCCGGTTCTGAGAATATGTATGCCCAGTGCGGCGCACAGGGTTCCATTAATTTTGTAACCTGCCATGACGGCTTTACCATGTACGATCTGGTAGCCTACAATACAAAGCACAATGAGAGCAATGGTGAGCAGAATCGTGACGGCAATAACTGGAACATCAGCTATAACAACGGCTGGGAGGGCTTTACACCGGACCCGCATATTCATCACATGCGCCGCCGTAAGATGAAGAGCCTTTTTGCTCTGCTCATGACGAGCCGGGGTGTTCCCATGATGTACGCCGGTGATGAGATCTGCAACACCCAGTACGGCAATAATAACGCTTACTGTCAGGATAGTCATATTTCCTGGATTGACTGGAGCGGTCTGGAACGGGAAAAGGATATGCTGGAATTTGTCCGTATGATGGTAGAATTCCGCAAGGCGCATCCTGTCCTTCGGAATACAAGCTTTGATACAGGCTGCAATGGTACAGGTTATCCGGAGCTTTCTTTCCGTTATCCCGGCGGAACCGCCGCTTTTCCGGATAAGAAGTCTCATTGTATTGCTGCATTCTATGCAGAGGATCATGTAAAGTACGGCACAGAGGAAGACTGTTTTATTTATGTCATCTGTAATGTATACAGTCATGATATTTCCTATCTGCTTCCGGATGCCGATCGGATCGACTGGACGGTACTGACAGATTCCAGCACCAGAAACCGTTATGGTGATAAGCCGGGCGATCTGGTTGTTGCAGAGCCGTATGCAGTTGTAGTTCTGACAGGTAAGCGGCGCGGATGACATACTATGTATATATACTGCGGTGCGCAGATGATTCCTTGTATATCGGAATCACCTCTGACCTTCACAGAAGAATCAGGGCGCACTGCGGAAAAATACAAGGCGGAGCCAAGTACACACGCAGTCACCCGGTGAAGGCGCTGGAGGCGGCATGGCAGGCAGAGGACAAGTCTGCTGCTGCAAAGCTGGAATATGCGCTGAAACGGCTGAGCCGGTCTCAGAAGCTTGAACTGCTTCTTGAACCGGAAATGGTTTGTGAAAGGTATGTACCGCAGCTGAAAGAACAGAACTATACAGCATGTGACAAAGAAAAGCTTGCGGAGGTTATTTTGTAAGCCGGAAGGGAACAGAAGGATTCTCTATGATTCTGCATGAAAAATCATTTTATATGTGAGCCGCAAAGGAGAAGTGACAACATGAAACAATCATTCTGGAAAACAATATCAGAAACTGCCCGAAGATGCTTTCCGATTTCCTGGAAGGACACTGGCGTCATGGTGCTGTTGCTCCTCTGTGCCTATGCGGTCTGTACGCTTCTGCACCTTTTCAGTCCAAGCTTCAACAACGAGACTATGATATTTTTCCTGGCACTGATGCTCATTGCCCGTTGGACGGAAGGCTATTTTTATGACATCGCCGGTTCCCTGCTGTCAGTTGTCCTGGTGAATTATGCATTTACCTATCCCTATTATGCTGTGGATTTCTCCTTGACCGGATACCCCCTTATGTTCCTTGTGATGCTCTCCATCTCCATTATGGTGGGTACGCTTACATCCCGTGCCAAGCAGCGTGACAAAATGCGGGAAGAGGTGATTCGGGAACAGATGTACAGCAATCTGCTGCGGTCGGTATCTCATGACATCCGTACGCCGCTTACCTCTATTGCAGGTTCTACCTCTGCCATTCTGGAAAGCGGTGACAAGCTCAATGAGGAGCAGCGGAAGGAATTGCTCTGTGATATCCGGGATGAAGCCCAGTGGCTCATCCGTGTGGTCGAGAATATTCTTTCTATCACAAGAATCGGAGGCTGCCAGTCAAAAATCAGCAAAACCCCGGAACTTGCAGAGGAGATCATTTCCAGTGCAGTGGGGAAGCTTCAGAAGACCTATCCGGAGGAGGAGATCCGCATTGAACTGCCGGATTCTGTTTTCTTTATTGAGATGGACCCCATCCTGATCGAACAGGTGCTGTTCAATCTTCTGGAAAATGCTGTCCTTCATGCAAAAGGACATACATGGATCGCGATTTCCCTGAAGCAGCGGGAAGCGGAGGTTCTGTTTACTGTATCTGATAATGGCTGCGGCATTTCAGAGAAGCCTAAGAAGTTTGTAATTGATCTGTTTGATCCGGAGCATGCACGGGAGCGGGATATCAAGCGAAATATGGGAATCGGACTTTCTGTGTGCAAAAGCATTATTCTTGCGCATGGAGGAACGGTTGTAACAGAAAATCTCCCGGAGGGCGGGGCGGCATTTTCCTTTACGCTGCCTATGTAAACCGTTGATATTTTTATAGAAAAGCGTCACTTATAATAGAAGGTTCTGTTTCAAAAAATGGAGGATAAATTGTGTGATCCTGTAGGGGCGACCATCGGTCGCCTGATGCGGACGCAATAGTCAGGAGGAGATCCGGTTTCATTTCCCGAACCATTCGAATAGAACCTGATTAAAAAAGTCCGTAACCGGGAGTGCAGCGCCTCCTGTGTTACGGACTTTATTATTTATCGGTAAGCAGACGATAATGATCAATTATTTTTCGCCTCATAGGATTCCACATCCACCAGACGATAGCCAATGCCCACTTCTGTAAATATGTATTCCGGACGTGCCGGACACTTTTCAATTTTTCTGCGGATGTTTGCCATATTTACACGGAGAATCTGATTGTCGGTCGGAGCGTTGGGACCCCAGATAGCACGGATGATGGTATCATAGGTCAGGACCTTTCCCGCATATCTGCCCAGAAGTGCCACCAGCTTGAATTCATTCTGGGTGAGTTTTGCATCCTCGCCGCCAAGATATACACGGTACTTGTCATAGTCAATGACCAGTTCTCCTACGTGATAGCAGCCGGACTGCTTGATATCCAGCTGACTGGAAGGTGTACCGCCGTGGCGCAGTGCAGTACGGATCCGTGCAAGAAGTTCATTGGTGCCGAATGGTTTGGTGATATAGTCATCTGCACCCAGATCCAGAGCATTTACTTTATCGAGTTCATGGGTACGTGCTGAAACAACAATGATCGGCATGGCTGACCAGCTGCGGATACGCTTGATCAGCTGCAAGCCATCCAGATCGGGCAGACCTAAGTCCAGAAGAAGCAGGTCAGGACAATGATTTTCTGCAACAAAGCATGCATCTGAGCCGGATGCGGCACAGAGTACATCGTAGTTATTGGATTCCAGTATGGTTTTCATAAAGTTGCTGATGGAACGATCGTCCTCAGCAATCAGAATGCGCTGTTTTGCCGGCATAGTGATTCCACCTTTTTTCAGTATTCTTTTTTATTGTAACACATCTCACGAAGCTGCGTCAATAAATATAGCGTTAAAAAGACATGGTACATACCGCTTGACAGATGATGTATACTATAGATAACACCGCATAAAGAAAGGAGGTACTTTTCAGATGCATTACTGGAATGAAATTATAAGATCACTTACAGACAAACGGGATCTGTCCGATGAACAGCTGAAGCTGCTGCTGGATTCCGATGCAGCAGATGGACTTTTGTTTGCACAGGCAGATGCCGTCCGAAAGCGTATCTACGGCACAGACGTCTATATTCGCGGATTGATTGAATATACAAATTACTGCAAAAACAACTGCTGCTACTGCGGGATCCGCAGGGATAACTGTAACATAAAACGCTATCGGCTCACAAAGGAAGAGATTCTTTCCTGCTGCAAGGAGGGCTGCGCTCTGGGATACCGTACCTTTGTATTGCAGGGCGGGGAGGATCCTTTTTATACAGATGATAAAATCTGTGAGATCGTATCTGCTGTCCGGGGCTTGTATCCCGATTGTGCGATTACTCTTTCTCTGGGGGAAAAAACAAAGGAGAGTTATCAGGCGTATTTTGATGCAGGCGCAAACCGTTATCTGCTTCGTCACGAAACGGCAGATGCAGCGCATTACAGGAAACTCCATCCGGAGGAAATGTCCCTTGAGATCCGAAAACGCTGCCTTTTTGATTTAAAGGAGATCGGCTATCAGGTCGGAGCAGGCTTTATGGTGGGTTCGCCTCATCAGACCACAGATTGTCTGATTTCGGATTTGCGCTTTTTGCAGGAGCTTTCTCCGGATATGATCGGAATCGGTCCGTTTCTCCGCCATAAGGACACGCCATTCCGGGATCATCCGGACGGCAGTCTTGCTTTGACACTGCGCCTGATCGCAATACTCAGACTGATGTTTCCCCATGCACTGATTCCTGCAACAACGGCACTGGGCACCATTCATCCAGAGGGAAGAGAAATGGGGCTTCGGGCGGGTGCCAATGTTGTCATGCCCAATTTGTCACCGGTTTCCGTGCGGAAACTCTACAGCCTTTATGACAATAAAATCTGCACCGGCGAAGAGTCTGCACAGTGCAGAGTCTGCCTGGAGCAGCGTGTAAAGAATGCAGGATATCAAATTGTAACGGATATCGGCAATGTGCGGAGATAACAGCACTTGAAATTTTAAGAGAAATATGGTATGATATACTTCCAGAAAAGAAAAGGAGAATAAAACTATGGAATGGATTCTTGCATCGGGTTCCCCCCGAAGAAAAGAACTGATGCACTATATTACGGATGACTTTATCATTCGCACATCTGACGCAGACGAAACTCTTCCCGAAGGAATCGCCCCTTATGAAGCCTCTGCCCATCTTGCCGGTCTGAAGGCGGCTGCAGTGGCTGCGGAGCATGCAGATGCCCTTGTCATCGGCTGTGATACGACTGTGATTCTGGATGGGAAAATTCTGGGTAAGCCCCTGGATGCGGCAGATGCGAAGCATATGCTGCAAACACTGTCTGGACGTACACATGAGGTCGTGACAGGCGTTGCCTTGATCTGCAAGGGTAAGATGCATACCTTTTCTGAGACGACCCGGGTGACCTTTTATCCTCTGACGGATGCAGAGATTGACGCTTATCTTGCTACAGGTGAGCCTTTTGATAAGGCAGGCAGCTACGGCATTCAGGGTAAGGGCGCACTGTTTGTAAAGGGGATCGAAGGCGATTATTATAACGTTGTGGGACTGCCCATTGCGGCACTTTCCCGGAAGCTGAAGGAAATGAGAGGAGAGATGAACCATGAATAAAAAGGAACTGAATGAACTGCGGAAGAATTTTTCCGAGGCAAGCGATCTGTTTACGCTGAACCATGTCGTATCTGCATTTGTGGATGCGGAAAAGAATATCCGCTGCGTGAAGTCAAACGCCTTTCACAACATTCCATCCGAAGAAAGCGAATGTTATATGGAAACCCTCCGCCGTGTTCTTGCCGGAACACTGGGCAAGGGACTGCTGGAATACGAGTTTCCCAACGAAGCCTATGAGGAAACCGGTGCGCAGAATATCATCTACAATGCTCTGATGAGCAAAATGACGGATGACAGTGCTGTATCGCTTATGCTTGACCAGATCGTAAAGAATATGGACTATGTCTCCACCTATGCCATTCTCATCGGACACTGTACATATACTGTATTCAACAAGACAAGGAACGACGAGATCAATCCATATGACAGTCTGGATTATTCCTTCCTGGTAACAGCCATCTGTCCGGTTGAGGTGCGTGTGGACGGTCTTATTTATAATGAGGATGACAATGCCATTGTACGCAAAACTGCCTATGACCGCATTGTATCTGAAGTGCCCTCTGACGGCTTCCTGTATCCGACCTTTACAGGCAGAGGTCCTGATGTGAATCATGTGCTGTACTCAGTACGCAAGCCAAAGGAAGTGAATGTTTCGATCGTAGAGAATGTTCTGGGCTGCAAGTTTGTATGCACAGCGGTGCAGGAGAAGGAAAGCTTCCATACACTGATGCAGGATATTGTTGCGGACGAGCTGAGCTATACAGTGATCACGGATGTGAATGAAAAGCTCAAGAGCATTGCGGAGGAATACAAGAACGATGCAGATCTGCCGGCTGTAGATGACATTCAGATGCGTGATATTCTGCTGGATTCCGGCGTCAGTGAGGAGAAGGCGGAGAAGGTGCAGAACCTGTACCGTGAGATAACAAGAGAGAAGCCGCTTTCGGTCTGCAATCTGACAGAGAACAAGACGGTTCTCACCGCAGAGGGCATCACCATCCAGATCGCCAAGGATGCGACTCAGAAGGTTCGTACCCAGTATATCAACGGCAGACGTTACCTGCTGATTGATCTGGACGAGCCGCAGATTCAGGTGAATGGCATGCAGGTTACCTTGCAGGAGATGCCGGACGTTTTCATGGAGGAGTCTGAGGCGGAGGAAGCGGAGGCTGCCGAAGAAGTATAAAAGCTTTTTTAGCGCAGCTGTTTTCTTGAAAAAAAAGTAACCGAAGGAGCGGAATCGAAATATGATCGATACAGAAAAAATCAATCCGCTCATTAAGCAAAAACTCTATGATTGCGGATGGAGCGAGAATATACAGTATGATATTACTGAAACGGCAGCAGCATTGCAGCGAGAGGGATATCAGATTTTTGATTATGCTGAGGAAATCCTGCGTTCTTTCCTGAATACAGAGATTATTTTCAGCTTGGATGAACTTAAAACACTGCATGCAAAGCGAAGCAAGTGTTATGGTGATGTGCGTTTCAATGTAATGGATACAGCCTCTGGGATGTTTGATTGTTATGGAGCATATCATATTTTTGTGAATGAGAAGGTTTATCCCATCGGTTTCATCAATGACTGTATCGGACTGCTTGCCGGAGAGTCCGGCAGGATTTATGCGGATACAATGCCTTGTCCGAAGGTTCTGGGAACAGACATCATAGACTTTTTCAATCATATTCTTCAGTTTCGCTTTTATATGAAAATATTTTCATGAACTGGA
>JAFURN010000064.1 GCA_017480865.1 Ruminococcus sp.
CTCGTATCATCGCTGAAATCGGTGATGTACGCCGCTTTAAAAACAAGCATTCTCTTATTGCTTATGCAGGCATTGATGCTCCGCCGTATCAGTCAGGTGCATTCAACGCTTCGGAACGGAATATCTCAAAGCGAGGCAATGCTTATCTGCGTAAAACAGGATATGAGATCATGCAATCACTTATTAAACACAAACCTACTGACGATCCTGTTTATGATTTTATTCTGAAGAAACGAAGTGAGGGCAAATGCGGAAAAGAAGCTATGATTGCCGGACTTAACAAGTTTCTTCGTGTTTACTACGGCAAGGTTATCGAGCTTTACTCCGAACATTGATTATCGTCTCAAGTACATACTCATCAGGCGTTTGAATACTTCCTTCGAACGTCTGCTTTGCTATACCGTTTTTTGCTTTATTTCTTTTTTCAGATTTGGTTATTTTGACTATTGATTTTTCTTAGCAGGTTTCATATTCCTTTATGAAGTATCTCATAGATAAGCTTCATATTGATATTCTGCCGTACTGTATCTGCGAGAATATTATACTGCATTTCTTTATATTTGTTCCGGTCAGTTATGCCGCCTTTGTAGGCAATCTTCTTTCGGACGTGCAGCATTTTTACAATGGATTCGGAAACCTCTGCGCGGTCAAAAATACCATGAACGTAGCATCCGCAGACATTTTCATCAATTGCGCCGCCGCAGGACAGAAGCGGCTGATTTCCCGAAACTGTTTCTCCCATGTGGATTTCATATCCGGAGAATGGAATGCCCGAAAGAACGGAGAAGACACCGTCAATTTTTGAAAAACATCCTTCTGTACGGCGTCTGTTTTTCTCAGATGAAAACACCGTGCGGCATCTGAGCAGTTCCATGCCACGGATATTGCCGCCGCACTCTGCTTCAAGCGGATCGGCAATCTCTTCGCCCAGCATCTGATAGCCTCCGCAGATTCCGAAAACCGGGATGCCCTTTGCTGCACATTTTTGAACAGCAGTCTCCAGTCCGTTTTCACGCATCCATTTCATATCGGATATTGTGCTTTTGGTTCCGGGGATGATGATAAAATCAGGATTATCAAGCTGTGCGGGCTTTGATACATACCGCACGGAAACATCGTCATACTGCGAAAATACGTCGAAATCTGTAAAATTCGAAATTTTCGGCAGACGAACAACAGCGATATCTATCGTTCCTCTGGCTGATTCCTTTTCCAGCTTTTCAGAAAGACTGTCCTCATCCTCAATATCACAATGCATATACGGAATAACGCCTGCAACAGGTTTGCCGCTGCGCTGTTCCAGAATATCCACACCGCTTTGAAATATAGACTTATCACCCCGGAATTTGTTCACCACAAATCCTTTTATCATATCCTGCTCCTCTGCCTCAAGGAGCATGTGCGTTCCCAGCAGCTGTGCAAAAATACCGCCGCGGTCAATATCGCCCACCAGAAGGACCGGTGCTTTTGCAAGCCTTGCTAACCCCATATTTACAATATCGTCCGTCTTCAGATTCAGTTCCGCTGCACTGCCAGCACCTTCTATTACGATAATATCATATTGTGATGCAAGGGTATTGTACGCATGCATAATATCGGGAATCAGTTCTTTTTTGTGCCTGAAATAATCCATTGCACGCATATTTCCCCGAACTTCGCCGTTTACGATCACCTGAGAGCCTGAATCTGTGGTCGGCTTGAGCAGAATCGGATTCATCAGAACGGATGGCGCTATTCCTGCTGCCTCTGCCTGCATCGCCTGCGCTCTGCCCATTTCCAGTCCGTCTGATGTGATACAGGAATTTAATGCCATATTCTGGGATTTGAAGGGAGCGCAGGTATAGCCATCCTGCCGGAAAATCCGGCACAGTGCCGCTGTAAGCAAACTCTTACCTGCGTTCGACATGGTTCCCTGAATCATGATCGGCTTTGCCATTGATAACCCTCCTTATTGCTTCAATCAGCATTGTATTTTCCGGATGGCTGCGGACAGCGATCCGGAAAAAGCCCTCCGTCAGACCTTCGTAATTCCTGCAATTGCGAATCAGGATCTTCTCCTGCAAAAGTAAAAGATCCAGCGGCAGGCTGCAGCGGAATAAAATGAAATTTGCCTCAGATGGATAGACTGTAAATCCCAATCCGATGAGTGCTTCTGTTAGATATTTATATTCTTCCTCAATCAGGGAAAGCGTTTTTTTCAGGTATGCTTTTTCTGCAAGAGCCGTCTCCCCTGCAAGCTGCGCAGGTGCAGAAACGCTCCAGTATTGACCGGTGGTACGCACCATTTCTGCAAGAGAAGGACTTCCGAATAAGGCATAGCCGAGGCGCAGTCCTGCCATAGCATAAATCTTTGTAAACGCCTTGAGAATCGTCACATTTTCGTTGAGGCAGCTTCGTACGCTCCTTCCATCCCTCACAAAATCCAGAAAGCATTCATCACATACAAAAATAATATTCTGAGCAAGGCATGTTTCTGCAATTCTTTGCAGGAGATCGCCTGAGATCGTTCTGCCCGTAGGATTATTGGGACTGCATAAAAACAGTATATCTGTATCCGCAGTAAGGACCTCAAGGATACTTTCATCCAGCACAAAGCAGCGTTCCGGCGAAAGATAATACCTGCTGATACAGCATCCGTTCTGGGAAAGTGCCTTTTCATATTCACTGAAAGACGGCGCACAGACAATACCATGCTGCGGCTTTACAGCCTGTACGATACGATAGATCAGATCAGCTGCACCGTTTCCGCAAACAATTTGTTCAACCGGAAGCTGTTCCCGTTCTGACAGCAGCGTTCTGAGTCTCCGGCAGAATGGGTCCGGGTACTTTTCCCATGTTGATATATCAGAAAGCAAGGCATCCCTTACACGCTGAGGCATTCCCAGAGGATTGAGGTTTGCTGAGAAATCATAGAAGATCTCACGATTATAGATGTCACCACCATGTTCTGCATTCAGCATATGATCCCTCCGATCACAACGACCCGGAAAGCCGCTGAAACCAGCAGAATCAGAACCGAGGTACAGTACATCAGTCTGTTTGACCGGAGGATATCCTCCTTTTCGATGGGACGGATATCATCTCCGATGTAGTCTTTTTTGTGCAGTTCTCCGAAATAATAGGCATCTCCTGCAAGCCGGACATTCAGTGCGCCGGCGCATACAGATTCTGTCTGGGCAGAATTGGGACTTGCGTGTTTTCTGCGGTCACGCCGCCAGATTCTACAGGCGTTTCTGCCGTCCAGTTTCAGGAGATAGGCAGATAGGACCATTACAAGCGCAGTCAGCCGAGATGGAATATAATTCAGGATATCGTCCAGCCTTGCTGCAAAGCATCCCAGTTCTGCATACTTCTCATTCCGATAGCCAATCATGGAATCCATTGTATTTACTGCTTTGTAAAAAAATCCTGTAACTGCGCCGCCTATGGTCATATACAGTATAGGAGCCGTTACGCCGTCAGAGGTGTTTTCTGCAACAGTTTCCACCGCTGCACGAATGATCCCGTTCCGATCAAGGACAGAAGTATCCCTTCCTACAATCATGGAAACTGCTTTTCGTGCCTGCTCTATATCCTCTTCTACAATAGCGTGATATACCTTCATGCTCTCATTACGCAGACATTTCGGGGCAATAAGGTAATAGCACATCACACTCTCCGCCAGAACTCCCAGAACCGTGTGCAGCCGATAGCATACAATCAGCAGCACAAGCGGAACAGCAATGTTCAGCAGAAGCACTGCTACAGCAAGCAGAACACCTCCTGCAAAAAGATGCCCAGAAAAATAGATACGCACCCTTTCCTCCAGCCATGCGATCCATCTGCCAATCAGTCTTACAGGATGCGGCAGATGATAAGGGTCACCCAAAATCAAATCCATGAAAAAGCCCATTAGCATTGGAACTGCCAAAATCAAATTATTCATATCTGCTCCCGAATTGTTATTTTTTCTCCATCATATTCCGTAATGTATCCGTTTCCATTTGCCACCTGAAACGCATAATAGCTGTCCTTTGGAACTGCATACGCTTCCAGCACAGACATGATCGTCCCGCCGTGCACCACAAAGGCAATTGACGTGCGGTCTGCATGTTCCATAATCACTTTTCGAAATGCAGCGATACATCTTGACCGAAAGGCTTGAGGATTTTCTCCGTTCGGAAAGGTGCCCTTTCCGCCGCTGTCTACCCACTTCTGATAATCAGGATTCCCGGACAATTCCTGGTAGTTTTTCCCCTCAAAGTCACCAAAATCACATTCACGCAAATCCGGTATCATGAAAATCTCTTTATCCGGATAAAGAAGTGCCGCTGTCTGTACACATCGCTTCATCGGGCTTGCTATAACAAGGTCGCAATCCGGGTAAGACTTCCCCATAAGTTCAGAAATCCCCGTACTGAAAAGCGGTTCATCCGTTTGTCCGATGTATCTTTTTCGCAGATTGCCTGCTGTTTTTCCATGGCGGATGAAAATGAGTTTCATGCAAATGCTCCTTTGATGATCACAGGAATGCCGCAGCTGATACGCACGACTGTCTCAGCTTGTCCTGCAATGATACACCCAGCACGTCCTGCCGCCTCACGCCAGAGTCGTTCTGCCTTTTCAAGGGGTATGATGCCACATCCGATTTCATCCATAAGAATGACTGCATCGGGATTCTCTATGCAAAGCCGCCTGGTAAAATCTAAGGGATCGACTCCGGAAGAAAGCAGACGTTTTATAAGCTGGTGATAAGTTTTCACGCATTCTGCAGTTTGAACTGCATCAAAGGAGCAGTCTTCCCCGTCAAGAATGTTTTCATGAGGAACCCCAAGCTGCGTTCTGGCATATTCTGTTTTCCCCTGAAACGCACCGCCTGTTACGAGTATCATAATGCTGTCACCTCCATAATTTTTTCGCCGACTACCGCAAAGAGCAAAACTGCGATTTCACAGATCTGCAGGAACCAGCCTGCTGTATCGCCTGTAATACCGCCAAAATCCTGATAGGAAGATTTCTTATAATAAAGAAAGCATCCGGCGGCGCCAAGCAGTGCAAGTCCGCCGGACAGGAAACTGATGATGAGCATGCTTCCTCCTGATAAGGCCGCCGTACAGACAAGCACCATGATTGTAATTTTCTTGTGAGCCGGTCTGACAAAATTTTGCAAAGTCCCCTCATTTTTTGCACTTTTTAAAGTAACTGCTGCGATTCCGCTCAGGGCTCTGGACAGAACATAGCCCCAGGCAACGATAATTGCCGTATGGGAATGAGAAAATTCCGAGAAAAGAGCAGTCTGCAGCAGAAGATATCCGCAGAGATACAGAATCGCAAAGGAACCTGTATGAGGATCGCACATAATCTCAAGCTTCTTCTTCTGATCTGCATAGGATGCCTTTGCGTCTGTTACATCACAGAAGCCATCCATGTGTATGCCGCCTGTCACAAGCAGCGGAATCAGAACAGAACCGACTCCCTTCAGAAAGCCACCAATATGCAGCCAATTGCTCAATGAGAGCCACAGAAGGAGCAGTATGCCGATGATCATACCGATCAAAGGAAAAAAACACAGGGCATATCGTCTGTTTTCCTCCTTCCATGCGATCTGGGGCATGGGAATCCGGGAATACATCAAAAAGGCACTTGCCAGCGATTTGAGAAGCTTCATAATATCGTTCCCTTCAAAGCAACCGGAATCCCATAAACACATTCCATTACATGATCGGCCATTTCTGCAATGCGGCAGTTTATCTCGTTCAATACCCGAATATATGCCGATGTACCGCATTCATAGGAAATCCCGTCACATGCCACTTCATTTGTAACAATGATAAGCAGTGCCGCAATTTTCTTTAGATGCAGGATCCCGGAAAGGATTTTTTCCGCGGGGTTACAAACAACAGAACTTCGGAACATCTCATTGGCACAGAGATTTCCCATGCATTCAAGCAGGATGCCGCATCCTCCGGGAAGCTGTAAATCTTCTGTATCTGTGTATTTTTCAATGGTTTCAAATCCCTTGTTCCTGCGCATTTCCCGGTGACGCCGGATGGCAGCCTGTGCTTCGTCCCCGAAAGGCTGCATGGTTGCAATATAAAATTTCTGCCCGTCAAAATTGTAGAAAAGCGACTCTGCATAGTGTGACTTTCCGCATTTGCTGCCGCCTGTTATAAGTATCATCATTTCAGTTCCACATACCTTTCCATGGGAAGATTCTCAAACCGGTGGGAATGACGGTAGACCGATAAAGCGCCGTCCAGCAGAGGAAGCAGCAGAATACCGCCTGTACCCTCACCAAGGCGCATTTCCGCCTGAATTAAAGGAGATAATCTGAGTTTCTCAAGAAGCAGTCTGCCTGCCGGCTCACCGGATGTATGGCTTGCCAGCATGTATTCTCTTGCAAGAGGGTGGATTTTACTTGCAAGAAGGGCTGCTGCTGCCGATATCATTCCGTCAATCACAATCGGAATATGATATACAGCACCGCCCAGAAACAGTCCGGTTATTCCTGCCAGATCGAAGCCGCCGAGTTTAGCTAGCAGTTCTACTGGCTTATCCGCATCCGGTTTATTCACAGCAATTGCTTTTTCAATCACACTGATTTTTCGTTCCAGTCCTGCACCATCCAGTCCTGCACCTCTTCCGGTGACGGTCCGCGGCGGCATGCCAAGCAGAACAGATGCAATGGCAGCGGAGGTCGTGGTATTTCCGATCCCCATTTCACCGGTGACAATGATATCAGTTCCAGTCTGCTTCAGATCACGGACAATATCCATTCCGTAAGATATTGCCTGTTCAGCTTCAGAAATATGCATAGCCGCACCGCTGGCAATATTCTTTGTACCGTAAGCTGTTTTTTTTCGCAGAAGTCGTGGATGATCCACATCGCAGTTCATACCTGCGTCAACCGCAGTCACCTTTGCACCAAAAGCCTCTGCCATGCAATTAATGTTGGAGGTTCCTTCTGCAATAGCAGCTGCACAGATCGCTGTGACTGTACTGTCAGACTGGGTGATGCCTTCGCAGACAACGCCGTTATCTGCGCACATGACAACAACCTGTCGGTTATTGAGTTTCACATCTGCACATCCCTGAACGGCAGCAATTTTCTCAATCGCTGTCTCCAGACGTCCCAGACTGCCCAGCGGCTTTGCAATACTGTTCCACTGAGTGTGTGCAGCCCTTGCTGCATACGCATCTGTGGAGATAATCCTGCTGATTCTATCCATTTCCGCCTCCATACTGCGCACATGCGCCGGCAAATTTTTTTGCGATCCTGATATCCGAATAGAAATACAGATGAGGAAAACCAGCATACAGATGTTCATTTGCATGTACACATTTCCACTGCCGTCCATCCATTTTCCGTGCCGTGAAGCCCTCACCGCAGGCAGTGCTGTCCCAATAGTGGAACTCATGAGCAGGAATGGCTTCCCCCTTTTTGCAGAGAATATTGTCTGCTCCTGCTGTCATAGTAACGTAACCGAACCGCTGAAGCCGCTGTGTCTGGTATGCCTTTCCTTCAATTACACCTGCCATATGATAGTGATTGCCCTTTGCATCCTCCAGCGTATCGTGCAGATACAGAAAACCTCCGCATTCTGCAATACATGGCATTCCCGCTTCGATTTTCTTCCGGATGTCTGCAAGCATAGAACAGTTCTCCGAAAGCTTCTTTGCATAAAGTTCCGGATAGCCGCCGCTCAGAAGCATACCATCCGCATGATTCGGAACATGAGAATCCTCCAGAGGAGAAAAATATACGATTTTGCAGCCAAGCTTTTTTAGTAAAGCAATATTATCCTGATAAATAAAGCAAAAAGCTCTGTCTCTTGCAACAGCGATAACCGGAGCATGCGGGAAATCCAGGCTCGGAACAATAGATGCTTCATATATCGGAACCGTTCGCTCTGACTGTTTCAGCAGCTTATCCAGAAGAATGTGCTTTTGCGCAAGATCTCCCAGAAAATGCATGTTCTCCTTTAGATTTGCAATTTCATCTGCGGTGACAAGTCCGAGATGGCGGCTTTCTATTGTAATTGAGTTTGCCGGCAGAAAGCCGAAATATTCGGTCCCCAGTTCTGCACATAACCGCTCTGCAAATCCACTCCGACGTTCCGGCAGACGGTTGAAAATAAAGCCTGCAATGCAGTTCGGTTCCCTATACGTGAGAAAGCCCTTCATGACCGCACCAATCGAATCACTCATGCCCTTGCAGTCGATGACGATCACAGCAGGTGTATCGGTGATCTGTGCAAGAGAGCAGGCACTGCCTCTGCCGCCGGCACCGTCATAGAAGCCCATGACGCCCTCAATAACTGCGGCGTCCTTGCAGCAGCTGTTTTCATAAAGCAGATACCGCAATGTATTGTCTGTGCAAAAAAAGCTATCCAGATTGTATGCATCTGTACCGATGATTTTTTCATGAAACATCGGGTCAATGTAATCCGGACCGCACTTGAAGGAGGCAACCTGCATTCCTCTGTCACACAATGCCTGCAATATGGCACAGGTAACCGTCGTTTTTCCGCAGCCGCTGTGCGTTCCTCCAATGATCATTCGTCTCAATTCAATTTCCTACTCCTTTGATGATAAAAACAGGATTTTCTGCGGACAGCATAGTATGATTTCCTGCTTTTCTGGTTCGGGTAACGGAAAGCTGCACGATATCCGGAGTGTGATGGCTGTACTGCTCCAGAGCAGAGACTGCATCCCCCAGCGTTTCCAGAGAAACTGCAGTTATCACAACACACGCTGCCGGATTCTTTTCGAAAACAACTGTAAGAATCTCCGGCAGTCTGCCAGAGGAGCCGCCGATAAATATCCGATCTGGTGCAGGAAGCTCGTTCAGACATTCCGGTGCTGTTCCGGATATTGTTTCGATATTATCACAGCCGAATCGGATGCTGTTTTCCTTTGTCAGCTGAACCGCTTCTTCATTTTGGTCAAGTGCAAATACATGACCATCATAACATTGCAGTGCCATCTCCACCGAAACAGAACCTGTACCGCATCCGATGTCCCAGCAAATATCCTTTCTGCCGATATTCAGCTTGGAAATTACTGTACTGCGAACTTCTGACTTTGTCATGGGGACCTTTCCCCGGATGAATCGGGCATCAGAGATTCCAAAGGCTGTTCCCGGCTCGGGATCCGGATTTTCTGTAACCATAACAGACAGCCCGCCGCATTGCAGTTCTGTGAAATCCTCTGCCCTTCCGCTGTAAATCTGCTCATCCTCATAGGCAAGCCTTTCTCCGATGTATACCCGGATGCTTCCCATACCATACCGACAGAGTCTTCGGCAAACTGCAGCTGGCGTGATGCTTCCACCCAGAAGAAAAAAACAGGATGCATTCCGGCAGACATGCCGGATCAGATTTCCTTCCATGCCATGCAGACTGATACACTTCATATTCTGCCAGGACTTCTTGATTTTTGCACAGAAATACACCGGAGAGGAAATGCCGCTGATCACCTCCGTATCAAAACCATCCAGTGCAGCAGTCAGTTTCTCAGCACCGCTGTAAAATCCGCAGTCCCCCGACATAAGAACAGCTGCTGTCTGCGGTTTGTTTTTTTTCAGATAATCCGTGATTTCTTCTGTTCGCCAGCTGCAAAGGGTATTCTTGGATAAATGCAGAAACGGGGTAAGCATACGCTCTGCACCAATCAGAATATCTGCTGCCTTTATAGCCGCAAGTCCCTGGGGTGTAAGTGTTTTATCGCCCTCCATACCGATTCCGACAATATATATTTTCATTGGCTGCCCCTCACCTTCTCAAGAATCCGATCCTGTATCTCTGCCTTGCTGTACCCACTTTCATACGGCCGCTGTACGGTCACGATCTCAATACCGCTCTCAGCCGCTGCACGGACCTTCTCCGGGTATCCTCCTGTACTTCCGCTTTCCTTCGTTACAAGGATTTCTGCACCGCTTCTCCGGATGTGAAGAAGATTTTCCGCTGTGGAAAACGGGCCCTTTCCAAAAATGATTTTGCGGCTGTCAAAGCCGAGTTTTGTACAGGCATCCACAATTCCATCTGCCGGAAGCAGACGCATCCAGATCCGTTCTGCATAATGGTTTACCGTTGTAAGTATAGGAAGTTCTTTGCTGCCCAGTGTGCTGAGTATCCTTTTTTCGCTTTTGTTCAGATAACAAACAAGAGCCTCCATGCTGTCAGCTATGGTACCGGACAGGCAGCTGCTGGTTTCCCGGAGCATACGAAAATATGCGGTTCCAGCCGCTGTACAGGCAGTTCTGATATGTTCCGTAGCAAGCTGTGCATAGGGATGTGTGGCATCTATCACCATATCATAAGTGTTCTTCAGAAGCAGTTCCTTTATCTGGTTTGCATCCAGTTTCCCTGTGAAAACTCTAAGATACTGAGATTCCGGCAGAAGTGCTGCACCATAATCCGTTGTTACAGAAATATCTGCATCAATTCCATGTGCGGCACAGAATTGTGCAAGTTCTCTGCCCTCTGTTGTACCGCCGAAGATGATTGCCCTAAACATTCCGGTATCCTCTTGGTGTAACCATTTTTCCGCAGATTTCTTTTGTTTCACTGTTTCCGATGAAAACAGTTGTAAACATGTCTGTCTGTACATCCTGAAGTTCTCCAAGCGTCAGGATATGACTCTCCTGTCCGGCTCTGCCGATATTTTTTACATATCCGCATACGGTTTCCGGAGATTTATAGCAAAGCATAATTCTGCATGCCCGTTTCAGATGATCCGTACGTTTCCTGGATGCAGGATTATACAGCGCAATGGTAAAATCCGCCTCTGCTGCACAGCGCAGACGCAGTTCGATCTTTTCCCAGGGCGTAAGCAGATCGGACAGACTGATCACAGCGAAATCATGAGTCAGAGGGGCACCGAGTACAGCGCCGCCGCTGAGTGATGCTGTCACACCGGCAACCGGTTGGATCTCCACATCTGGATATTCCGCCGACAATTCATAGGCAAGACCTGCCATACCGTAAACGGCACTGTCACCGCTGCATACAAGTGCAACTGTTTTTCCCTTTGCTGCTTCTGCAAGTGCCATCTTCACACGTTCTTTTTCCTGCCGCATTCCTGTGGTATAATATTCCTTATCCGGAAAATGCTGCCGCAATAATTCTGCATAAACAGTATATCCTACGATCAGATCACTTTCTGAAACAGCGGCTTCCGCTTCAAGAGTCATACCCTTATGGCTTCCGCAGCCAAATCCAACAACATACAGTTTCATTGTATTTTCCTTTCGAAATCAGGTGTAACCGGCAGTTCTGCTGCTGCCGCAGTTACACCATTTCCTGACGTTTTCCGCAGAATCAGCTTTCCACCGCTGCATCGGACTGCACTGCGTTCACATATATTATCTGCTCCGGTTTGTTTTTTCACAAATTCAGAGGCTATAAAGTTCCCGGATACCTCCATCAGTTCCTCTGCTGTATAAATATGCAGCTTCAGGCTGTGCTTTTCGCAATATGCAAGCAATCCAGGTTCATCTGCTTTGATCGTGATCGTAGAAAGCGCGCAGATCCTTCGGCTGTCAATGCCTGCTGTCCGCAGACTGTCCGCAACATGCCGTTCGATCGCATCGCAGGAGGTTCCTCGCTTGCAGCCGATTCCTATAACGATATTTCGGGGAATCAGATTTAGTGTTACCGGAAAAGGTGCTTTGGAAGGATCCGCAGAAATGCATACTCCTGTCCGGCACATGGTATCTTCCACGATATCCGGGGGTAGATTTCGGCAGGAATAATCGCTGTACAATCCGATTTTCTCGCCGCTGAGTACCGCCGCAGCAATTTTCTTTGCAACTTTCAGGTCAGTGATAAGCAGCTGATTTGCTTTGGCAAAGCTGTCCGGAGAAAACTGCCCTCCGACATCTGTTGCAGTTGTTATAATCGCAAGCATGCCTGTTTTCTCTGCAAGAATTTCCGCAAGACGGTTTGCGCCGCCCAGATGACCAGACAGAACAGGAATTGCAAATCTCCCGCAATCATCCAGCACCACCACTGCCGGGTCACGGTCCTTCGATCGGATATGCGGTGCAATGGAACGAACCGCAATTCCACATGCACAGATAAATATCAAGGCATGGTAAGCTGTAAAAATATTGCTTGTGATCCCGTAGATATCTGAAAAATCTGCCGCATCCTCATCCGTATGTCTGATAAAACAATAACGATTTACCATATGCTGCCGGGAAAGAAGGCTTTCTACACGCCGGGAAAGTCTTCGGCCCTTCTCTGTTACAGAAATAACCGCGATTTTCATCCGTTTGCCTTTCTGTAGCCGGTTTCAAAGTTGGCATCATAAAGCTTTGACAAGGAATAATCATCTCCAAGGAATCGTCCTACTGTTATAAGTGCCGTCCGGGTGATATGATTCTCCTTCGCGGTTTCTGCAAGTGTACCTACACTGCACCGGCAAATCTTTTCATCCACCCAACTTGCTTTGTACACAATCGCAGCAGGTGTATCCGCAGGATAGCCGCCTTTTATCAGCTGCTCTGACAATTCCGCAAGCATGCCGGTACTGAGAAAAATCACCATTGTAGCACCGTGTGCTGCCAGCCGGTCTATGCTTTCCCGCTCAGGAACAGGTGTGCGTCCTGCCATTCGGGTGATGATGACGGTCTGAGATAGCTCCGGCAGTGTATATTCCGCCCGGAGTGCTGCTGCTGCACCGCAGAAAGAACTGACACCAGGACAGACATCATAGGAGATTCCCAGCGCATCCAGACGATCCATCTGTTCCCGGATTGCTCCATAAAGAGAAGGGTCGCCTGTGTGCAGCCGTACTGTATGCCTCCCGCTTTTTTCTGCCTTTTCCATAATACAGATAATCTCGTCCAGTGTCATATATGCACTGTTATGAATGTCACAGCCATCCTTTGCGTATCCAAGAAGTTCCGGGTTTACCAGAGAGCCTGCATAAATAATGACATCGGCTTCTGCAATCAGCCTTTGTCCCCGGAGTGTGATCAGATCGGCTGCACCGCAGCCTGCGCCAACAAAATGAATCATTGATATTCCTCCGAAATTTTCTCGATCAGCATATCTGCTGATTTTGTTTTTATAACAATGCTATGTTTGTCTGAAAACATGACAGCACCGATCTCTATCGTCTGCTTCACCTTTACATTAAGATATCGTTCTGCACGTTTTGCCAGTATCGTCAGTGCCTGCTCCATACGATCATCACTTTTGAGGATATCCAGCGCAGCATCAACTGTTATACATTCCGGCAGCTTTCTCAGAAGACCGCAGTCAACTCCTGCCAGTAAACCGCAGGTAATAAGCACATCCATGCGCCCGTCTGCCTGTGCGGAATGGGTATTCATAATACCAGCCCCCAGCTTTACCAGCTTTCCCAGATGTCCGACGATAAGAACATTTTCAAAGCCCAGTTCCAGGGCGATCTCCAGAGCCTCTCCGATGAAATTGCTGCACTTTACGCTTTTCTCCAGAGCAAAGGGCATGGATTTCTGAATAAAGTTGCGACTGTAGTTCCCAAGGGTGAGCAGCAGACTCCGGCAGCCCTCCGCCCGGCGCATCCTTGCTTCCACACGAATGGTGTCAATCAGTGCAGTATGGCTCATAGGCTCTACGATTCCGCTTGTGCCGATTACTGAGATGCCACCTACGATCCCCATCCGGGGGTTAAAGGTTTTTTGCGCCAGTTCTTCGCCTTCCGGAATGGAGATCACAACCTGAAAGCCGCCATGATAATCATACCTTTCTGCAATTTCCATTACTGCATCGGTTATCATTTTCCTGGGCACGGAGTTGATAGCATACTCCCCGACGGGCTGGTCAAGACCGGGTTTTGTTACTTTCCCGACTCCCTTACCGCCTGTAATTACGATGCCCTGAGAGATACAGCTTACCTCTGCGAATATAAGAATACCGTTTGTGATGTCAGGATCATCGCCGCCGTCCTTCCGGATGGCACATACAGCTGACCTCTGCTGCACCTCAGGACACAGTACATCCAGATGCAGCACAATACCTTTGGGTGTAACAATATCTGAAAATGATAAGGTTTCCTGAGTGAGCAGCATTTCCGCAGCCGCTTTCGCCGCAGCTGCTGCACAGGAACCGGTGGTATAACCACACCGCAGATGTTCTGTTCCACGGAAAATATATGCATCCAGCAAAGCAGCCTCCCCTTTCTCCAAAATAAAAAAGCACTGTATAAGCTTTGTAACTTAAACAGTGCTTTCACGTTTTCTCTGATGATAATACCTTGAACAGGGTACAAAAATCCTGCCGATTGCGCTGTAACCACAGACGCAATCGGTATATATTCAGGTATCATTGCCTGGTTCCAGAGTTCCGCAGAATTCAAACAACTCCCGTATAAATTACGAGAAGAATACAGGCAAGTATTCCGGCTTATCACTTACTGCACCAGCAGAATACACACGCCTTCCCAGAAACTCCTCCAGTGACATTTTGTGCGTACTACAGTGAAATACGGCAACGGCCTTGCCCGGGATTCGCACCCGGTTCCTTTTATGTACAAGTACACCTGCATTCCGATTTCATTTATTTAATTTTCCAGATTTTATTATAGCACAGGCGGCAGATATTGTCAAGCAGACATATGCGCCTCGCATTTGGTACAGCCGATCCTTGAGATTTCTGTGTTGCTGTCAGTCTGCCAGAAACGTTTTAAGGCGTTTGGTGAGAAGCTTTGATATAGGCTTGATTATAATTCCTACAAACACGGCAGCTATAATCGTTCCTTCTCTGACACCGAGCAGTGTACCTGTTACAAGCAGTGAAATTACCGCCGCACCGACCACAACAGAGCAATCGAAAATAATTTTACAGATATGGAATGCAATTCCTGTTTTTCTTGAAACAGCCAGCATAACACCTTCACTTGGCAGCGGCAGAAAATCTGAATTCACATATAAATAAACGCCGAATGCAACGAAAAAGAGACTGACTATAATGTAGAGCAATTGAAACGGATAGTTCTCCGGTGTCGGAATAAAGACTGTACAGATGTTGGCAAGTGTTACGAACCAACCGAATACAAAGGAACATAGAATCTGTAAAAATGAAAACAGCGAAAAATCCTTTGGCGATATGAAAAATTGGATCAGGATCAGCACAATAAAAAATGCAGTCGTGCATAGTCCCTGTTCAAATCCGGAAATCAGGCTGACTGTATACGGCACAGAGTTTACGGGCGATACGCCAAGAGATGATTTTGCTGAAATACTGATACCGATTGCAATCAGAAATAAACCGATGCAATAGATAAAGAGCCGTCTGAATGAAAGCTTTTTCAATATTTCCTCTTGGAATTTTTCCTTGAAATCAGTCGTTTTATTTGACATATACATGTTCCTTTACTTTTTTTCTAATTATACCGCATCTCCATAAAAATGTCAATCCTGAGAAGATGGGGGCATGCTTCAATCGGAGCTTCGCACCATGTTTTTGGATTTCTTCGGGTTTTCTATTGCATTGTGCAGGAAAAAATGATATAATAAATGAATAAATATGTGATAGAAATGCGTCTACTCCGGAGTGGAGTACGCTTTTGAAAGGAGTTTATATGCAGAATTCATATGCAGCTGAGTACGGCAGATGTATCAGCCGTATTATCGGTGAAGTGAAAAAAGCAGTGATCGGCAAGGATGTTATGATCGCTAAAGTACTTCTTGCAATTCTTGCCAAAGGACATATTCTGATTGAGGACAAACCCGGTGTTGGAAAAACCACGCTCGCCCTTGCATTTTCCAAGGCACTGCGTCTTGACTGTAAACGTATGCAGTTTACACCTGATGTTCTCCCTGCGGATCTGACTGGATTTTCTGTCTATCAGAAGAAAACAGAGCAGTTTGTGTTCCAGCCCGGTGCGCTGTTCTGTCAGTTGTTCCTGGCGGATGAAATCAACCGCACCTCCAGCAAAACACAGTCTGCACTTCTGGAGGTTATGGAAGAGGGCAGCGTTACTGTAGATGGTGTGACCTATCAGCTGCCTCAGCCCCATACAGTAATTGCAACACAGAATCCCATTGGTTCTATCGGTACACAGATGCTTCCGGAATCCCAGATGGACCGCTTTATGTTCCAGCTGGAAATGGGCTATCCTGATATAGAACATGAAATTGAAATTCTTCGTTCCCGTGAAAATGGAAATCCTCTGGATACCATTCAGCCTGTTGCGGATACAGCAATGCTTCTGGAAATGCGTGCTGCTGTTTCCCGGGTCTCCGTCAGTCCGAAGATTTATCATTACATTGCAAGTCTTGTGGATGCCACAAGACGGCATCCTGCGGTACTGCTGGGCATCAGTCCCCGTGGTACACTTGCGCTGACAGATGCCGCAAGAGGCATGGCTTTTATGCGGGGACGTGACTATGTTCTGGCGGATGATGTGGCGGCTGTATGTCCGGATGTATTCGGGCATCGTCTTGTAATGCGCGCTCAGAGCAAGGGGGCTGGTGCAGCCTATCAGCTGATTCAGGAAATCCTGCATGCAGTACCGGTGCCTCGTCCGGACGGGGGCAGACTATGATGCGCACCATCTGGATGAAGATCATCTATTTCATACTGCTTCTTGCGGCAGCTCTTTTTTCGGTGTTATATCTTGAGCCGTTTTCAATTTTGCTTCTGCTGATTCTTTTGCTGATACCGATCCTGATGCTTCTGAGCAACATCTACATCCGTTTCCATTTACGGGTATCCTTACAGCTGACCGGCAGTACCTATCACAGAGGTACGCCTCAGGCGGTGCAGCTTACGATCCGGAATTCCGGATTTCTTCCTGTAGGAAGAGCAGTGGCTTCTATTAACTGGATCAGTATGATGTCCGACACAAAAATTCCCGTATCACTGACTTTTCCTATTCCCGCGAGAAATGTTACTACAGTGGAATTCCGCATATCAGCCTCTCACTGTGGTCTGACAAAAATGCGGATGCAGTGGATGCAGTTTACAGATTATATTCATCTCTTTGGATGGAAGATGCATGTACATCCGGAGGCGGAGCTATTGGTTCTGCCCGGCGGCAAAGAACTTGATTTTCCCCTTTCCGTTCCTGGAAGTGAAACGGATGAGGAAAGCAACATTTACTCAAAGCTGAAACCTGGTGATGATCCTTCGGAGGTATACCGCATCCGGGAGTATCAGCCCGGCGATTTGCAGAAGCGCATTCACTGGAAACTCAGTTGCCGGACAGATACGGTATGGGTCAAGGAATACAGCTTCCCTATTCAGCATCGTGCCGCAGTAGTGATTGATTATTCTTGTGGACAGACAGCTTCGGCTGCTGCTATGGATACAGCGCTGGAAGCAGCCTTTACATTATGTGCTGCTTTTGTCCGACAGGAAATACCGCTGATGCTGTACTGGCTGGACGCAGCCTCCGGTCAGCTTGTCTGGAATGAACTGCATACACCATCGGATTTGAATGATTGCTTCGGAACCCTTCTCCGGCAGCTTCCTGCAAAGGAGAATACTGCACTGCTGGAACAGCTGTCAGAGCAGCCGGCTTTGCGCAGTACCAATGCGATCTGGTACTGTACCCCTTGTGATGTGCTGTCAGAAATGCAGAAGCTCTCCGGTATATTTAAAGAAAACAGATTGCATGTTCTTACAGCACGGAAGGCAGATACGGAGGAAAAGCGTCCGGAGCATATATATTTTATTGATGAAGGCTCGGTTGAAGATACCTTGCGGGGAATTTATTGTTCCGGGGAGGTGATGTCATGAGCGGAAAAAGCCGGATTCCGGCAGATGCGTTTTATGTAGATTCTACTATTACCATCTCCACCAAGCATCATACCCGTTCCCTGCGCCTGCCTTTACTGATATTTCTTGCCATAGCAGGCTGTCTGTGTACGCTGGAGGTCTGTGTTTCCATGGTCAGTCCCAGCTTTCATGGAATGCCCTTCTGGGGGATTTCTGTTCTGACCATAATTCTGGTATGTATTCTGAGTATTCTGCCCAAACATCTGCATTTACTGGGTTATCTGCCCTTGTTTGCCGGTATAGCAGCTGCATTTCACAGCCGAGAGCTGCTGGTTCGGGGGGCAAAGCTTTTCTATAATGACTATTACAGCATTGCACATCATACGGAGACACAGTTCTTTGAGATGCCTTTATATGTAGATGAGCAGGAGGCTGTTACATGGCTGATGTGCTGCTGCTCTGTGATTCTGTGCAGTATCATTGCACGTTTGCTTATGCGCAGACCAAAGTTCCTCTTCTACTTTATAATGACCTTCACACCGATTGAATTCGGTCTGTATCAGGGACTTGCTATGAATCTGCCGGCAATTCTTATGGTAATTGTCACCTGGTTTGGTGTTCTTGCCTTGCAATTGGCGGAACGCCGTGCTTCACAAAATAATCTGCGCAGTGTCCGTTACAGTGCGTCTGCCGGATGCGGTATTGCTGCAATCGTGCTGACGGGTGCAGCTGCACTGGCAGCCGTTCTGATCGCCGATCGTTTTCAGTTGACTACAAGTCCGGAAATTCAGGAAAAACGTCAGACACTTCGTCATGATATTGAAAATATGCGCTGGGAGGATATAACCGGAAGTCTTGCAGAACTGAGTATCGGTCTTGGTATTATGGAAGATCCCGATGTCCGGGAACTGGGAGAAAAGAGCAGCCTGCAATACCGGAACGAGGATGAGGTGAGACTCACCTTCAGCGAACTGCCGGATTCTGGTATGTATCTGAAAAACTATACAGGCTCTGTCTATGAGGAGAATGCATTGGTTATTCTTCCCGAAGAAATCTTGGAGGATAATGAGAATCTTCTTACACTATTCGATCAGTTTGAATGTATGCCTCAGATTCTTCCCTTCATGGGAAGTCAAAGCCTTTACGGAAAAAACAGCACTGCGACCCTGGAGATAGAGCCTCTGATTTCTACAAAACTCTATTTGCAGCCTTATGCATCTTATAACAGTAAGGCTATATATCTGGATGATACCGGATTTGTTCCTGTAGAAGCAGATTCCTACAGCTTTGAATTCTCAAAGCAGCAGACCTATCAGAGTGTTTTCCAGACGCCTTTGCATGAATTCTATATTCCTGTTTCCGGCTTTAACCTGGGAGATACCGTAACAGCGGATTTCTTTGACCGGATCGATGCGGATACAACGCAGGATATGCTGTGTGTCACAGCCCGGCAGACCCCGTATATTGAGAATCCGGATTTCATCACACAAGCATTGCAGGCGGTTCTTGCAGAGCATTATGTTTACCGTGATTTTGTATATCAGACCTATACGGATGTGCCGGAGTCAGAGGCATTGGCAGAGGTGTATGCATCGCTTCCGGACTGGCTGCTTCAGACTGCACGGGAAGGCAATGACTGGGCAACGATGCAGGCTGTCCGGCAGTATCTTGCTGAGCAGAGTGAATATACCCTTTCTCCGGGAAAGACCCCTGCAACCCGTGATTTTGTCAACTACTTCCTACTGGAAAATCATAAGGGATACTGTATGCACTATGCAACTGCAGGTACAGTAATCGCACGATATCTCGGTATTCCTGCACGTTACTGCGAAGGATATGTGCTTTCTCAGGATTCTATGGCAGACGGCAAGGAAAATGAAGATGGCTTTGTAATCGTGGACGTTCCAGATTCTGCCGGTCATGCCTGGTGCGAGATTTATCTGGACGGCTATGGCTGGGTGCCTTTTGAACTGACGCCAGGGTATTACGGCGAGGAAATGCTCAGCCCCGGAGAGAGCAGTACAACTGCTGCCACAACTACTACAGCAGTTCCTGATGTACCTGCTGCAGAAAGCAGTACACAGACAAAAACCTCTGTATACACTACAGCAGTTACCACGGATGGGAATGGAAATGCAGCTGTCTTGACCGCAACGGTCAGCAGCATTGGTTCGAGTTCCGGTCAAGGCGGCAGTTTGGGCAGTGTGTTGTCTGGTTTCCTGCGGATTCTGGCAATCCTGTTCCTTCTGATACTGATTGCAGCGATGTTTGTGCTTCTGCGGAGATATCGTATGAACCGGAGAAAACGTTCTTTCCAAAATCCGGATACCATCGCCGCTGTGCTGAGTCTGTATCGGTATCTCATTCGCCTGCTGGAGGTAGTTTCCCTGTCTCCCGGAAATCAGCAGCTGCTGGAATTTGCAGAAAGAGCAAAGCAGGAACTCAACGACGCAGGTTATGACGGCGAGGGTGCCTCTCATATTATACAGCTGGCACTGGCAGCAGATATGGGCGAAAAAGCACCAACTAAGGAGCAGCTTCATGAAGCTGTACGCTATGCAGAACGACTGGCACTTCGGATCGCACGGAATCAGAAACCTGCTGCACGTTTTGTAATGCGATATATTCACCATCTGATTTAAACAGAAAGCGACCGCACGTATACATACAGCGTATTCGTGCGGTTTTGCTTTCAGAAAGGAAGGCGTAATGAATCGGAAACCGGAAAAGCCGGAGATGCGTACAATCATATTTCCGGACGGAACAAGTCTGTCTGTTTCGCTTATGAGAAAACCCATAAAGAATCTTTATCTGCGTCTTCGTCGGGATGGTACAGCGTCAGTTTCCGCTCCTCTTTCTATGGGGGATACCCATATTGATGCATTTGTGCGATCGAAGGAAAAATATATCCGTACTTTTCTGCAGAAGCTTTCGGAGCAAAGAACATCTGTACAAGAACCTATGAATTATACAGACGGTGAACAGGTGCAGTATCTCGGAAAAAACGTTTCTTTGAAAACGGAGCGCAGCAATGTGAATTGTGTGAAACTTTACGGAGACACCCTTGTGCTTCTGCTTAAAAATCCTGGAGACAGAACACAGAGAGGGCGGCTTTTCGCAGCATGGCAGCAGCAGGAAAGCAGATGTGTTTTTAATGCAGCTCTCAAAAACGCATGTGCAGAATTTTCCGTATATTATCCCGGAATCCCGGAAATGAAAATACGTGTGATGAAATCAAGATGGGGCAGCTGCCACGTGCGTCAGAATCGCATTACGCTGAACAGACGGCTTCTGGAGGCGCCTCCGGCATGCATCCGGATGGTCATCTTTCATGAATTGTGTCATTTTCTGCATCCCGACCACAGCAGAAACTTTTACAGCCTCCTGGAACAGTTTTGTCCGGATTGGAAAGATACAAAAAGGCTCCTGGAGGACACTGTGATCCTGTAGCTTCTGAAGAAGAAATTGTAAAAAAAGCTTGCCTTCTCTCTGTATATGGTGTATAATAGTTGTGTACATATGCAGATTTTTCTGTTCAGAACGATTGATATGAAAAGGAGAAAGAATCATGAAAGCAAGCCTGAAACGCATTGCTATTGCAGCTGCGGCGTCAGTTGTAACTGTGACCACACTTCCCTGTCAGCTGACATTATCGGCAGAGGAGACCTATCTGGTCCGTGACCCCTTTTACAATTATGCAAGCGGCTGCAATTACTATGAAACCGAGCATTTCCAGTTTATCTGGGGCAGCAGCGGTGACAGTTCCCGTGTAACAACAGAATTTCTCGAAGGAAACGCTAAAAACCTCGAAGCCTGCTGGGATGTTTACATGGTGGATTTACAGATGGAAGCACCTTCCCAGTCTACCAATCTTAGCCTCCGGGACGGAAATCACTACAAAACAAACATCTATCTGTCGGGTACCGGTCTGAGCGGTATGCAGGATGACTGGGCGTATATGTCTTATGACAGCGAAGGATATGCTTATATGTTCTGCTGTGTCGATTCCATGCAGTATGAGCCGCCCTCCTGGGTTCTGCCGCATGAGTTCGGTCATGTGGTGACAGCACATCAGCTGGGCTGGAATAATAACAAATATTCCTACGCATGGTGGGAGTCAATGGGTAACTGGTACCGTGAGCAGTACCTTTATAGTGACTATTCTACCGATGAAACAGGACATGGTACAGACTTTTTTGAAACCTATCTCAAGAACCTGAGCCTTACCTTCCCCTGCGGACGTGATTACTATGCAGCATGGCCTTTTCTCCAGTATCTGACAGAAAATCCTGATGATCTGGCAGGATATGGTACAGATTTTGTCAAGGCCCTGCTTCAGGAGGGTCAGGCAGACGAGTATCCCTTTGATATGGTAGAGCGTCTGGCAGAGGCGGATCTGAAGGATACACTGGGTCATTTTGCAAAGCATATGGCAGGACTGGATTTTGAAAACGGCAACGCTTACCGTGCAAGACTCAATGAACTTCTTTCCGCAGGCAGCTGGAACTGGCAGCAGATCTATACCATGCTGGAGCCGGTTGCAGGCGTTGAAAATACCTATCAGGTACCTACGGAACGTGCGCCGCAGCATGCAGGTATGAATATCATTCCGCTGACAGTTACGGGCGATATCATTACTGTAACGCTGAATGGTCAGACAGATATTGCAGGTGCCGACTGGAGAGCCTGCATTGTGCAGCAGTTGAGTGACGGAAGCTGTGTGTACTCCGACCTGTTCTCCGATGGCGAGACAATGTCGGCGACAGCTGTGTCAGGTGCAGCTGCGGCATATCTCTCCGTGGTAGCGACTCCTGATAATAACACCTATACAAAGGCAGGTCTTCCCTACGGACCCGATTCCGAATTTGCGGAATCCAAGCTTGCTTATACCGACAAGCAGCAATATCCCTATTCCGTGGTTCTGACAGGCGCAGACATTACTGAACGTACTGTTTCAACAGGAACAAACTGGTGGGAAAGCTATCACAGCCATACAAACGGCGGCGGTCTGGTTTCTGACAGCGCAACCGTTGATGAGAGTGTCTACGTGGCTCCCAATGCCATGGTTTTAGGCAGTGCAAAGGTTACGGGGAATGTCCGCATTGAAGATCATGCAGTCGTTCAGGATAACGCAGTCGTTTCTGATAACGCTGTTATTGCCGGTTATGCGATTGTTGCGGAAAATGCGGTGATTTCCGGCAATGCCCGTGTGGATGATACAGCTCTTGTTATGGGTAAAGCAAACATCAGCGGCAATGCAAGGGTGATTGAAAGTGCTCTGGTTTACGGTGAAGTCACCATGAAGGATAATGCCTGCGCAAAGGGCATGGCATTCTGCATGGCAAACGGCAGCATTTCTGGTCAGGGTGTTATTGATGGTGACTATTATGATGATGGCGGCAAGACTGTTACCAAGGGA
>JAFURN010000065.1 GCA_017480865.1 Ruminococcus sp.
GGTCTGCGTGCAAAGGTTAACTGCTATGGTGCAAACGATGTAACCGAAGGCGTTGCAATCATGTGGAAGGAAGGCGTTGACGTTTCCATTACCGGTAACTCCACCAACCCGACACGTTTCCAGCACCCGGTAGCTGGTACATACAAGAAGGAATGTATCGATAAGGGCAAGAACTACTTCTCCGTAGCATCCGGCGGCGGTACAGGCCGTACCCTGCATCCGGATAACATGGCAGCAGGTCCGGCTTCCTATGGTATGACCGATACTCTGGGCCGTATGCACTCTGATGCACAGTTCGCAGGTTCCTCTTCCGTTCCGGCTCACGTAGAAATGATGGGTCTGATCGGTATGGGTAACAATCCGATGGTAGGTGCAACTGTTGCGGTTGCAGTATCCGTAGAAGAAGCGGCTAAGGCTGGCAAGTTCTAAGGAAATCGCGTGCAATTTAAGCATATCGCATAAAACAAAGAGCATCGCAGCTGTATGGCTGGGATGCTCTTTTTATGCATAGTGTTCTGCGGCATAAAGAATCCCCGGTAACCCGTGCGTTATCTGCACGGAACCGGGGATTTTATTGGGGTTATGTTTGCTTTTACTTCAGGCCGGCAGCGTCAACGCCGTGTTCAGCCTGTTCCTGTGTGAATTCCTCATAGAGCAGCTGGTCGATCAGCTCGTCACGGGTGAATTCAGAATATTCCAGATAATCCTTTGCGCAAAGCGCAGCCTGTTCCATCCAGTCTGCACCGCAGTTATCCGCAGCTTTTACAGCATCCGCATTGGAGAAGCCTTCGTATTCCAGCTGACCGATCAGACCATTATAGGAAAATGCGGAATATTCCAGATAATCCTTTGCACAGAGCAGAGCCTGTTCTGTCCAGTCTGCGCCGCAGTTGTCAGCCGCATATACAGCATCTGCATTGGAAAAGCCCTCATATTCCAGCTGACCTACCAGGCCGTCATAGGAGAACGCAGAATACTCGAGATAGCTCAGAGCAGTCTCCAGTGCTTCTTCCTTTCCGCCGGCAGTGCTGCTGTCAGCAGATTCCTCAGAGGATTCCGCTGCCTCGGAGGATTCTTCCTCCTCGTCATCAGCAGAATTTTCCGAAAATTCTACAGAATCCAGGATGTCATCTATGTACTCAGACAGCAGAGCCTCTTCACCGTAAACAGAGGTGGAGAAGCCAAAGGAGTAGATGTGATCTGTATATGCAGCTGCATAGATCTGGATCACATAATCTTCCATTTCCATATCGAATACGATCGCCTTCTGACCTGCAATTTCTGTATACTCCATTTCGCTGAAGGAATCAGTATCGCTGGTTCCTGTTGCACCTGTGTAGAAGGATTCCAGCAGAACGGTCAGCGTGTTGTCGTTCAGTTCTGCGAACGGAATTTCCTGAATGTTCAGGTACATCATACCAGCATCCTCCTGATACCAGTAGTAGCCATAGTCATTTTCCATGGGTGTCCACTCAGAGGAAATGAGGAAAGAGATATCCTCAGCCTTGAATGTATCGTCCAGAATACCGTCAGCATTGGAATCATTTTCAGCTTCTGTAGCTTCCTCCGTTGCTTCTTCTGTTGCTTCCTCGGTCGCTTCTTCCGTTGCTTCTGTAGCTGCCTGTGTAGCTTCTGTTGTCTCCTGCTGCTTTTTACCGCCGGTAGAATCCGACTTACCGCAGGCAGTCATGCCGAATGTAACGATAACTGCACAGAGCAGAGCAAGTGTTTTCTTCATCATTTTTCAAAATCCTCCCTGATAATATGATATACCACATTATACATCTTTTTTCGGAAGAAAACAAGAACGAAATGGAAGCTGTAACTGAACTGTAATTATGATTTCCGGTTATCACAACAAACTCCCCGAAAATGCAATGCTTTTGGGGAGTTTGTTGTGTATTGGCCGTATGAAAAGGACCGTTTTTTGTTTCAGAATCCGAACAGGAAGCTGTTATACATGTTACATTTTCATCAGGACTTCCAGAGGCTATGAAGATTGCAGTATGCATAGACGGCTTCCACCGCATCACCATCGCAGAGCGCAAAGCAGATCTCGGGCTGATCACCGGGCTTCAGCGCCTTTCTCTGATTGCCCTCCTTGGTCTGGATCGAAATCCATTCAATGTAATGCTCAGGAAGCATGGGGTGCTCAGCTTCTCCGACCTTTACATGTACGATGTTATTTTCAACTGTGTAAACGGGAACGTGCTTTTCAACTGCCGCATCCGTCGTTCCGGGGATGATCTCCTTCATTTTACTGCCGCAGCACATTACCGGTACACCGCTTTCCTTTACGAGTGCCACCATCTTTCCACAATGTTCGCAGATATAGAATTTCTGTTCCATAAAATATTCCTCCTTATATTTATACTTCTTTCCTGAACATATCCTTGCTCGCCTTGCAAAGGACACATTTGAAATCATCGGGAAGGTCTTCAAACTTTGTTCCGGGAGCAATACCATATTCGGGTACGCCCAGTGCTTCATCATAAACACAGCCTCAGATCTCACATGCATATTTTTTCATGACTGTTTGCTCTTGTTCCTTGGGGATAGGAGCAGGTTCATTCTGGCTGACAGCGGAATCCTGCGGTGTGGAATATCCGCTGCAAAGTTCTTTCGCAAGTGCATTCAGCTGCGCTGTGCTTTCTGCATTGAGCGCAGAGAGAATTTTTACGCTTGTGTTGGTGTAGGTGAGATTTCTGCACTTCTCCAGCATGCCCTTCATCACCTTTACTGCCATGGGTGCCCAGCTTCCGTTTTCGATCATTGCTACCGTACGATTGCTGAAATTACGCTCAGCAAGGTGATGGATAAATTCACGCATGAAGGGGAAAATGTCGCCATTATAGGTTGTAGTGGCGAGAACGATTCTGCTGTATCGGAAGGCATCCTCAACTGCTTCTGCCATGTCACAGCGTGCAAGGTCGTTGACCACAACCTTGGGACAGCCGCTTTCCTCCAGCTTTTCTGCAAGCTGCATGACTGCTTTTTTGGTGTTTCCATAAACCGAGGTATATGCGATCATAACGCCCTCTTCCTCAGGCTGGTAGCTTGACCATGTATCATAAAGCCCCAGATAGTAATCCAGATTTTCCGTAAGAACCGGTCCATGAAGGGGACAGATCGTCCGGATGTCAAGCGCAGCTGCCTTTTTCAGAAGCGCCTGCACCTGTGCGCCGTATTTTCCTACAATGCCGATGTAGTAGCGTCTTGCTTCGCAAGCCCACTCTTCATCGATATCAAGCGCACCGAATTTACCAAAGCCATCCGCCGAGAACAGAACCTTGTCATAGCTGTCGTAAGTAACCATAACCTCCGGCCAATGCACCATGGGAGCCATTACAAAACTGAGTGTGTGCTTACCCAGTACAAGGGTATGCCCCTCTCCTGCAACGATCTGCTTGTCTGGAAAATCGGTTCCAAAAAAGTTCTTCATCATAGAAAAAGCCTTTGCAGAGGAAACGATCTTTACATCAGGATAAGCTGTAATAAAGTTCACGATGTTTGCCGAGTGATCCGGCTCCATATGCTGTACAATGAGGTAATCCGGCTTTCTGTCTCCGATCGCTGACCGGATGTTATCCAGCCACTGCTGGGTGAAGTTTGCATCTACAGTATCCATAACTGCGATTTTATCGTCCAGAATGACATAGGAATTATACGCCATACCATTCGGAACTGTGTACTGTCCTTCGAACAGATCAATGTCATGATCATTGACGCCGATATATCGGATATCTTCTGTGATTTTCATAATTGCTCCTTTTCCATCCTGTATATTTGTATCGTCCGGATTCACCGCCGGACTCCAGGGTTATCTATTCTTGATTATACCACACATCAACAAAAAAGTAAAGAGAAACATCTGGGAAAATCAGGTCTTACGCATGAAAAAAAGAGGGGGAGTCAAAATCAAAAGGATGTGTTAAAATGGGTATGAGGTGAACGGAATACCACACATGACACGATACAAAGAGTCTATGCAATGATCCATCCGGATGAATTGGAAAAATGTTTCTGCCAATGGGGAGAATCTGTCTGCAAACATCAGCATTCTGAAACAGCATTCTGATAAAATCCGTGTCGCCGGAAAACGTCGCCGCTGTTCCTATGATGATGCTTTCCTCGCTTCTGTTTGACTCGCTTTTGATGCGTAAGCCCTGTCCGGCAAAAAGGCGATGCAGCACAAATCCGCATCGCCCTCTTATGATTGAATCATCCGATGATTTTATCCCAGGTCGGATTCAGACCTGCTGCATTCTGTGCATAATAGGACAGAATCAAAGAAGCGTCAGCAAGATCGACTGCACCGTTCTGATCCACGTCAGCAGCTGCATTTTCCTCTACGGAAATTCCGGCTGCCAGGTTTGCGTAAACTGACAGCACCTCGCTCGCATCGCTCAGGTCAACAGCACCGCTTTTATCTGCATCACCCGTTAAGCCAGTATCAACCGCTTCCGTCTCCAGCATTGTCTCATATGTACCGTTTCCATCGGTATCAACCGCTGCACCAATTGTCATTTCATCAATTTCATACAGGAAAACCTCTGTATATTCCGTAGTGAAAGCGATTTTTGCCGTTACATCATCATTGAATGCGCTGACAGCGATATTCTGGAGATTGCTGCCGCTGAGGAGATATCCCCCCTCTGTCTGCTCCAGAACCGCCTTGTTTGCATTGCTGCCGGAAAGCTCAATGCCGTACCAGTCTGTATCATGATAGCCCTCATTATAGATCATACGGATCCTATATGCTGCAGATTCGCCGGATACGGAAACATAACCGCTCTGATCGAAGATGATCTCACTGCCGGCAGCAGAGCTTGCATCGAACAGGCAATTTTCATATTCCATAGACAGATCCATAGGAAGCGGCTCACTCTGCCCCACACTGTAGCCGGCTTCTGCATCCATCAGCAGATAGCCATTTACACCCTCGCCTTCGCCGCTTGCAAAGTAGAAGGTATCCGCAATAATATCTCCGGATGCGGTATTCATGTTGCTGATGGTATCGCCGTTTCGCTCCACCTTCTGTACATAGTGGTCGGAAGCGATCTCATTGGTTTTTATGCAGGCGATATAATTCTCAGACGCAGTATAGTTTCCTGCACCGGTGAGGTAGCCGCCCTGGTTGATGGCAGAAAGGTCATCCCCGACATAGTTGAACACAGAGCCTTTGGAGGAGGCGACTGCGCTGTAAGCCGGAATATTCCAGCTGTAGGTGCTGGTGTTGAAATAGATGCAGTATCTGGAGTTGTAATATGTAGAGCAGTTGGGATCGAGGATCTGGATCTGACCCTGATAGGTCACACCATCCCACGTCCAGCTGCCGTAGTTTACGTCATAGGCAACCACAGCATGACCGCCCCAGTTGTCATCCTTATAGCCGACCAGCACCGGCGAACCGTCCGACAGCTTCGAGATGATCGCATTGATATTGGTGCTGTGGCTCCGGTAGGGCACGCTGCGGTACTGCTGCTGGGTGACCCCCTTTGCCTGAAGCAGCTGGTAGTAGTTGATCAGCGATTCAACATAGGAGCTCTGCGCAGGGCTGTACATTTCATAGAGACAGTCCGCACCGCTGGTCCAGCTGGAATAGGGCAGCAGACCGGCATTTGCCAGAAGCACCAGCGAGGACATGCCGTAGCAGGAGCCGCCCCAGATCCGGTTCTTCCAATTCTGTGCCAAGTACCACTCGGTATTAGTGAGATTGGAGCGCAGCTCATTCAGATAGGAGGAGCTCAGATACATAGTGCTGTGCGGGAAATAGCTGCGGCTGTTGTTGAAGTTCCAGTTGTCTTTGCCCCATGTGATAGAGCCGGGGATGTCGGCTGTTGTGGTGGTTATCCTGGTTGTGGTTTTAGTAGTCGTCGTTGTGGGCTTCGTTGTAGTTGTTGTTGTCGTCCGGCTTGTGGTAGTGGTGGTAGTAGTGGTA
>JAFURN010000066.1 GCA_017480865.1 Ruminococcus sp.
ATACACTAACCATACCGCTAAAAAATAATCCGAAGATTATTTTTTCAGGTCAGATCACGATCGCAGCAGCAAGCTCCTTATCGATATTGTATCTGCCATCTTTTATGGACACTACGCAGCCGCCCTTCATGTGTGAAATCACAGTGATTGGTTCGCCGCTGTAGCAGCCCAGGGAAAACAGGAACGCATCAAGTTCTTCATCATCCGTTTCAATTCCCTTGATGATATACTCTTTTCCTTCCTCTGCGGCACATAAGTTCATAAGCTTCTCCAATCTCCCTTTGTTTTATCTGCACTCAGTTTTTTGTTAGCAGCTGCTAACCAACAGCTGTTAAAAATAAGTTAGAATATCCTAACTTTTCCAGTTTCATTATAACACAGCCCATATGGTTTGTCAACACTTACCGCCAAATTTACAATTTTCAGCAGATTTTATCACAAATGGAAAATCTTTTTGTAGTTTACGCAGTAACAGTACGCTCCTTCAGGAACGTCTGCAAGGCAGATACGCTGCTGCTTGTGACTCTTGCTACAGGGACATTGTTGCGCTTTGCCGCCTTCATAGCACCCTGCACCATCTTATGGGAAACTGTACTTGTAAACAATATCATCAAATCGGGAGAGCCGATTTTCTTTTCAATCGGACCTGTCGTCTTTGCCAGAACCTTGGCACTGCATCCATGCTCCTTGCAGATCTCCTCATATTTTCCGGACATGCGTTCATTTCCGCCAATGATCACCACACTCATTCGGGTTCCTCTCTTTCCTTTTTTCGTTTGTAAATCTTGCGAGTTAGTTTAAGCTAACTAAATATAGGATACCACATCTTTTTCCTTCTGTCAAGTCTTTTTTTCGGAAAAATTTCCGTTCTTCGATTGTATCCATGCAGAATCTGTGGTATAATGGTAACAACATATCAAGCGGAGGTAATGAAATATGAATCAGAATCAGCCTGTAAAGCGCAGTGATGTGCTGACAGAAAACACATGGAATTTGCAGGACCTGTGCGCATCAGACGAGATATTTGAGCAGCAGCGCACAAAGGTACAGTCCCTTCTGCCGGGACTTGCCGCCTTTCAGGGAAGACTCTCAGAGGGTGCGGATGTCGTTCTGGAATATCTCAGACGCACGGAAGAAGCCGAGCAGATCTTTGATACAGCATTTGTTTATGCAAACATGCATCTTCATGAGGATATGAATGTAACGAAGTATCAGGGCTATGTTTCCCAGATGCAGACCCTTGCCACCCAGCTGGCAGCCGCTGAGTCCTTTTTTGAGGCAGAACTCCTGTCTCTGCCGGAGGAACAGCTGAATGCTTACGTGAAGGACGAACGCCTTGCGTCCTATCGTCTGCTTCTGGAGCGTATTCTGCGCCAGAAGGAGCATACGCTTTCGGAGGCTGAGGAAGCGATTCTTGCAAAGTCCTGCGAAATGGCATCGGCTGCGGATGATATCTTCAGCATGCTCAATGATGCGGATCTGAAGTTCGGTGAGATCGTGGATGCTGACGGACAGCCGAAGGAACTGACCATTGAACGCTTTGTCAGCTTTATGGAGTCACCCGACCGCAGAGTGCGCAAGGATACCTTTGAGCGTCTGTACGCCATATACGGACAATTCAAGAATACCATCGGCGCTGCATATGCAGCGAATATCAAAAAAGCCCGGTTTTATTCTGAGGTGCGGAGATTTTCTTCCACACTGGAACAATGTCTCACAGTGAACGAGATCCCCCTTGCTGTATACGATCAGCTGATTGAAACGGTACGGGAAAATCTGCCCTCCATGCACAAATATATTACACTCCGGAAAAAGGCAATGCAGCTGGAGGAGCATCATCTCTATGACAACTATGTACCGCTGGTGCCGGATTATCAGAAAAAATTCTCCTTTGAGGAAGCAAAGGAGCTTGCACGGAAGGCACTTGCTGTTATGGGCGAGGATTATCTCCGCCGCCTGGAGGAAGGCTTCTCGAACCGCTGGATCGATGTCTATGAAAACATCGGCAAGTGCAGCGGGGCTTACTCCTGGGGCGCATACGGTACACATCCTTATGTGCTGCTCAACTATCAGGGCAATCTGGATGATGTATTCACACTGGTCCACGAGATGGGACACGCGCTGCATTCCATGTACTCCAATGAAACACAGCCCTATACCTATGCCGGATACCGCATTTTCGTGGCAGAGGTAGCATCCACCTGTAATGAAGCGCTGCTGATGCGCTATATGCTGTCCCAGAGCAAGGATAAACAGGAACGCGCATATCTCATCAATCATTTCATTGACCAGTTTAAGGGGACCCTGTATCGTCAGACCATGTTTGCTGAATTTGAGAAGACAGCACATGGCTTGTATGCCGAAGGAGAAGCGCTGACACCGGAGCGTCTGTGCGACATTTACCGTCAGCTGAATGCGGATTATTTCGGTACAGATATGGTGATCGATGAGGAGATCGCACTGGAATGGATGCGCATCCCGCATTTTTACAGTGAATTTTATGTATACCAGTATGCAACAGGATTTTCTGCGGCGATTGCACTGTCGAACCGCATTCTGAAGGAAGGCGCACCTGCGGTTGCGGATTACATCCGGTTCCTGCGAGGCGGATGCTCAGCAACGCCCATTGAACTGCTGAAGCTTGCAGGTGTGGATATGACCTCTCCCCAGCCGGTACAGGATGCACTCACTCTGTTCCGTGAACTGATCGATGAACTGGAGGAACTGCTGCTGCACGAATACTAATTCTCAATCAAGCTATTGAAATAGTTTGATTGAGAGCGTGTGCTAACGTACCCGCCTTTTGAAACAAAATTGCGGGCGACCAATGGTCGCCCCTACAGGAAATAACGCAAAATAGCCATTATGTAGCCCGCTGTTTAAGTATACCTTTTTCTACAGTCTGAACCATGAAATTCCTTCATGATTTTCAAATGGGAATAGTATAAGCATAATCCAGAATCAAACAGTCCGTAACGAAGGTGAGATGCCGCATCGTTACGGACTTTTCAGGTAATACTGCACAATTCTGCCCATACCTGTACATTTCAATTCCTTCCCGCATCTTTTTTTTAAAACAACACACTTCGTATAAAAAATGTTCTTTTGTATGAAATCGTCCAAGGTTATTGCTTTTTATTTCCTATATATGATATAATAACAACGAAAGCGTTAACCGAACGATCGGACGGGCTTTCTCAGAATATAAAAGAAAGAAGGTTTTCCGCATGAAAAAAATCACAAGCAGGCTGGCTGCCATGGCGATCGCTCTGACGATGGCTGTATCCGGTATGACAGCCCTTCATCCCCTTGATGCTGCGGCAGTCACATCGGCAGATCTCTCGATCAGCCAGAATGGCATTGCGTTCATTTGCAGCTATGAGGGCTTCCATTCCACCTGCTACGAGGACAACACACAGTCCTCCATTGGTTATGGAACAAAATGTACCGGCTCTTCCACCCAGCCGCATGCTGCCGGCTCCCATTCCATCACCCAGGAAGCTGCCTATGAAGCTATGACCTCACAGATCGACAGTACATACTCCGTCAAGGTGAGAAATCAGACTTCCGGTCTGGAAATGAACCAGAATCAGTTTGATGCGCTGGTAAGCTTTGCCTACAATACCGGCGGCGGCACGACCATGATTCAGAAATCTCCGCTGGTTCAGTATCTGCAGGGAACGCTGACCCAGGCAGAAGCGACTGCACAGTATGCGGAGTACAAGATCACCTCGGGCGGTACCGTTCTGAATGGTCTGATCAACAGAAGAAAAGCCGAAGCGGAACTGTTCTTTACCGGAATTACGGATACAAGCGTAAGTACTGGTACAGTGACATCTGCTGCCGGAACATATTTTCCGGCATGCGCCTCCAGTTATACCTCCATCGTGGAAGCACTCCAGTCCATCGGCGTGGACTCCTCCTATGCATACAGAAAAACGATCGCAGCGGCAAACGGCATCAGTGATTATACCGGCTCTGCCGATCAGAATACCCAGATGCTCAATCTCCTGAAGGCGGGTACGCTCATCAATCCCGATGGGACATCCTCTGCACCCACTACCCCCACCGTAAGTTATTTCCCGGCATGCGCCTCCAGCTATACCTCCATCGTGGAAGCACTCCAGTCCATCGGCGTGGACTCCTCCTATGCATACAGAAAAACGATCGCAGCGGCAAACGGCATCAGTGATTATACCGGCTCTGCCGATCAGAATACCCAGATGCTCAGTCTCCTGAAGGCGGGGACGCTTATCAATCCGGATGCTGCACCAGTAACAACGACAACGACAACAACGACGACAACGACAACAAAAACTACAACTGTAACATCCGGTGCGGCACCGTCAACAGGTGTTCAGAACATTGTAGCCCGTGCGAACTACATGTACAACTCTACATGGGTTGCACAGGAAACGATTACCGGATGGAATGGCAATTACACCTTCACCAAGGGCAGTACATACCGCATTCCCTACGGACAGCCTATAGCACAGGGCAAATATATTGGTTTCGGCGTTTCCGTTGAAAATTTCCTGACAGCTGCTGCAAACGCTTCCAGTATTTTTTACACCAGCAAGTCCTACCTGAGCGGCACATCCAAAAGTTCAACCTATTATGCAAATGACTGTTCCGCTTTTGTTTCCTATTGCTGGGGTGTTTCCCGTACAACAACAAGCTACTGGTCAACCCTGGACGTGACCAGTCTGGGCAAGGTAAGCTCCGGCACCGTTTCAAGCATTCAGGTGGGCGATGCACTCAATCTCGCCGGTTCTCATGTTGTTCTTGTAACTGCCATTGACAGTAATGGTAATATTGAGATCACGGAACAGACTCCGCCGCAGCTTAAAAAGACGACCTATACGCCTTCGGATCTGATCAGCAAGTACAGTTCCTACACCATCTATCGGTATAATGACCGGGACAGTGTTCCGGCACCGCCTGCCAATACCGGCGGCAGTTCCTCGAACTATTTCCCGGCATGTGCTTCCAGCTACACCTCCATCGTAGAAGCACTCCAGTCCATCGGTGTAGATTCCTCCTATGCTTACCGTAAAACGATCGCAGCGGCAAACGGCATCAGTGATTATTCCGGCTCTGCCGACCAGAATACCCAGATGCTCAGTCTCCTGAAGGCGGGTACGCTCATCAATCCGGATGCTGCACCGGTAACAACAACGACCTCTACTACAACAAAAACAACAACTACTACAACAAAAACAACAACTACTACAACAAAGACAACAACAACTGCAAAGACGACAACAACTCCCACAAAAACAACGACCACCACTACAGAGACAACTGCATTAACCACGCCCCAAACGACCACTGCATCAACAGCAGCAACAACATATACTGAAACCACATCCTCTACAGCGGAAAGTCCGTCCGGAGAACCGGTTCTGCTGCCGAAGGAACTGACGATCCTGGTCGGTGAAACGGCTGATTTCTACCTGACCAACGTGAATGACAGCCAGGAGATCACATGGATCTCCAGTAATAAGAATGTAGCCACCGTTTCAGACGGCGTTGTAACCGGTGTATCTGCCGGAACTGTTACCATCTATGCCGTTATCGGAAACGTCTATTGCGAAGCTGTTGTAAACGTTACCGCTGCACAGAGCAGTACACAGCCCGAACCGGAAGTATTCTACGGAGATATCAATCTGGACGGCTCTATCTCCCAGCTGGACGTTATTTACATAAACAAGTATATTGCAAAGGTACTTGATTTCACCGATGAGCAGAAGGATGCGGCTGACTGCTGCGCAGATCATTCGATCAATGGTGCAGATACAACAACGCTGATTCAATATATCATCCGCATGATCTCTGATCTTCCCGTCATTCCGGGATAAGATAATTCCCTTCTGACAAAATCCTGTCAGCTTTCTAAAAAAGCAGCCCCTATCCTGTCGATAGGGGCTGTTTTCGTTTCGTTTTGATTTCCTTCCGCTTACGCCTTCTGTGCTTCTACAAGCTGTGCCATATCATACAGCCCAGCCGGCTTGCCCTTGAGGAACACCGCTGCATTCACAGCACCCACTGCAAATACGC
>JAFURN010000067.1 GCA_017480865.1 Ruminococcus sp.
CGAACGCTGCTATGAACTTTCACAGCAGGTACAACCTGCTTAATCGAATTTGATAATAAGAAGGCGGCTGACACTTTCATTTGCGAACGCTGAGTTCTAAGAGAGGATCGTCAGTCCATTACCTTCTCATTATACTAAAATAAGCATAGCCTGTCACTACTGAGTCAGCAGTTTGGACTATGCTAATATTGTACCAAAGGGAGGAATACAATGGGAATTACAGCGGAAAACGGTACTTATACCATTGAAGTTACTCTTTCCGGCGGCAGCGGAAAAGCCTCTGTCGAATCACCTGCAAAGATACAGGCAGAGGATGGCGTGCTGCGCGCAGAAATTGTCTGGAGCAGCCCATATTATGGTTATATGGAGGTCGACAGTGTCGGATATGATCCGGTCAATGAAACGGGGAATTCCATATTTGAAATTGAAGTTCCTGCCCTGGATACGGATATTCCTGTTCTTGCAGAAACCGTAGCAATGAGTGAACCGCATGAAATTGCATATACCCTGTATTTCGATTCCGCAACCATGAAACCTGCGGATACACTGCTTGTCCCTGGAATCTGTCTTACCGCTTCGGTATTGGCTGCAGGAGCAGTTCTTGCATGGATTCTGAAAAGAAAGAAGAGGTAAGAAAAAGGAAATGAAACGAATTTATAAAATACCACCTGTAACAGCAGCGTTCCTTTTTCTGCTGTTGTCAGGATGTTCTGAAAAAACACCCATTCCGGAGCAGCATCCTGAAATAGAAGGCCTTGTTTTTGAGGAACGTGCGGATCTGACCTATGCGGAGCAATTTGCCATAGATCGTTATGAAGGGGGATATTCCCTGATTCATACCATGAACGGGGAACGTTTTCTGTTAATTCCGGAAGGAGGGGCGATTCCCCAGCAGCTTGAGTCGGACATCACCATCATTCAGCAGCCGGCGGATCACATCTATCTTGCAGCTACCTCAGCTATGGGACTTTTTTCGGAACTTGACTGCACAGATGCAGTGGATTTTTCCGGTACAAGAGCCGATGACTGGTATATTGAATCTGCCCGGGAAGCCATGGAGCAGGGTGACATGCTTTATGCCGGAAAATATCGTGAGCCGGATTACGAACTGCTTCTGACAAATGGCTGTACACTTTCTGTACAGTCTACCATGATCGAACATTCGCCTGAAGTAAAGGAAAAGCTTACTGAACTTGGAATCCCTGTATTTATAGATTACTCCAGTTATGAATCGCATCCCCTCGGAAGGAGTGAATGGATTAAGGTTTACGGAGAGATGACAGGACGATCGGATGCGGCAGAACAGCTTTTTGCGAAGCAGGCAGCAGAACTTACATCACTGCCCGATACAGAAAGCACCGGAAAGACCGTAGTATATTTTTACATCAGCAGTGCAGGGCAGGTGATCACCCGGAAATCCGGAGACTATATCACAAAAATGATCGCCCTTGCCGGCGGAGAAAATGCTTTGGATCATCCCGGAGATTCCGAAAGTGCAAGCGGCTCAGTCACAATGGAAATGGAAAAGTTCTATACACAGGCGAAGGATGCAGATTTCATTATCTATAACAGTACAAACAGCGGGGAAATTCATTCGATCGAGGAACTGCTTGCGAAAAATGAACTACTTTCAGACTTCAAGGCAGTACAGAATGGAAATGTATGGTGTACGCGGGAAAATCTCTTTCAGGAAACTATGAAGCTTGGAACCGTGATCTCCGATTTCCATGCGATCTTCACAGATAATACGGAAACAGAACCGCCGGAATTTCTGTTCCGGCTGGAAAGCGGTGACAGCACATGAGCAGAACACACATCCGATATCTTACCGCTTTTCTGCTTTTGATTACTGGCACGCTCCTTGTATTCTGCGGGAATCTTTTCGTTGGCAGTACAGATATCGATTTTTCCGATGTAATGCACCTTCTCTTTTTAGGCGAAGGTGACAGAACCGCAGCGGATATCCTCTGGAAAATCCGCATTCCCCGCGCCCTTGCTGCAATGCTGCTGGGCGGTGCGCTGGCACTTTCGGGTTATCTTCTGCAAACCTTTTTTCACAATCCCATTGCAGGCCCCTTTGTTCTCGGTGTTTCCTCCGGTGCAAAGCTTACTGTGGCAATTGCTATGATTTTCGCCTTTGGTCAGCCCGGTGCTGTAGGTTCCGCCTATATGATTCTTGCTGCCCTTATCGGATCTATGCTTTCCCTGGGGCTTGTTCTTCTGGTTTCCCGGAAGGTGAAGCGTATGTCCATGCTTGTGGTGTGCGGTGTGATGATTGGCTACATCTGTTCTGCGGTGACAGATTTTATGGTAACCTTTGCAGATGATTCTGACATTGTAAATCTTCACGACTGGTCACTGGGAACCTTTTCCGGAACAAGCATGGAAAATGTCACAGTCATTGCAGCTGTAACAGGCTTCGGACTTCTCGGGACAATTCTCATTGCAAAGCCGATTGGTGCATATATGCTGGGAGAGAATTATGCACAGAATATGGGTGTTAACATTCGGCTGCTTCGTACTGCACTGATCGTTCTTTCCGGACTGCTTTCCGCTTGTGTAACCGCTTTCGCCGGTCCAGTTTCCTTTGTCGGAATTGCAGTTCCTCATATTGTACGAACCATATTCCGTACATCAAAGCCGCTTATTATGATTCCGGCGTGTTTTCTTGGGGGAAGCATCTTTTGCATGGTATGTGATATGATCGCACGAACGGTTTTTGCTCCCACTGAACTCAGCATCAGTACAGTCACTGCAATTTTTGGTGCACCTGTCGTAATTCTGATTCTGATCCGCAGGAAGAAAGGGGAGTTCTGATGGATAAAATCATGTTATCCGCCGATGCACTGTATGTAGGCTACGGAAAAAAAACAGTGGTCGGCAACATCTGTTTTGAAATATGTCCCGGCGAGATCCTGACGCTCATTGGTCCGAATGGTGCCGGGAAATCTACCATTCTGAAAACTCTTGCCGGATATCTGAAAAAACTTGGAGGCAGCATTGTGATCGATCGCCGAAGTATAGAATCCATCACAGAGAAGGAACGATCAAAAAAGCTTTCTGTTGTGCTGACAGAGCGGATTCGTCCGGAAATGATGACATGTCGTGATGTAGTAGAATCAGGACGTTATCCCTATACCGGGCATTTTGGCATTCTTTCCGAAGCAGATCGGGAATGCGTCCGAAGTGCCATGGAAACTGTAGAAATGCTGGATTTTGCAGAAGCGGACTTTGGTGCGGTCAGTGACGGTCAGCGGCAGCGTGTGATGCTCGCTCGTGCCATCTGTCAGGAACCGGAGATCCTGATTCTGGACGAACCGACTTCCTATCTGGATATTCACCATAAAATCGTCTTTCTGGAGATACTCCGCCGACTGGCACGTGAAAAGCAGATCGCGGTCATTGTTTCTATGCATGAACTTGATTTTGCAGAAAAGATATCAGATTATACACTTTGCGTTAAAGACGGCAGAATCACCTGCGCCGGGATGCCGGAGGAGATTTTTACAGCGGAAAATCTGATGGAATTGTATGAGATTCCGGTGCAGCTTTACAAAAAATATTTTGGATAAATGTGTGCATGCACATTTACATAAAACATCCGGAGCAGCACTCCGGGAAAGGATGACATATTATGAAAATCAAAACAAGAGGTATGATTATGGCAGCATGGATGGCGGGTACACTGGCAATGAGCGGATGCGGTGAAAAGGAGACGGAAAAACCGGTTATTCTTGCAGTAAGCTTTGGTACAAGCTACAATGACAGCCGTGAAAAAACAATTGGTGCAGTAGAGAATGCAATTTCAGAGGCTTATCCGGATTACGAGGTAAGACGCGCCTTCACCAGTCAGATCGTTATTGATGTTATCAAGGAAAGAGATGATGAAACGATCAATAACGTAGAACAGGCATTTGATCAGATGGTTGAGGATGGTGTAAAAACACTGGTCGTACAGCCTACGCATGTTATGAATGGCTATGAATATGATGACCTGGTAGCTGTTGTGGATTCCTACAAGGATGAATTTGACGCTGTTTCCATCGGCATGCCGCTGCTTTCCTCTGACGAGGACTACACAAAGCTTGCCGAGGCATTGACTGCGGATACAGCCTCCTACAGCAATGAGGAAACTGCGGTTGTTTTCATGGGACATGGCACGGAGCATGAAGCAAACGCATCTTATGCAAAGCTTCAGGAAACACTTACTGCAAACGGCGATGTAAACTATCTGATCGGCACCGTAGAAGCTGCGCCTTCACTGAACGATGTGGTTTCTGCTGTCAAAGCAGGCGGTTATAAAAAGGTGGTGCTTCAGCCCCTGATGGTGGTTGCAGGTGACCATGGAAACAATGATATGGCTGGTGATGAAGAGGGTACGTGGAAAACTGCATTTGAAGCAGAAGGCTTTGAAGTCGAATGTGTCCTGAGAGGTCTTGGAGAAATCGAGGCAGTGCAGGAAATCTATGTTTCCCATACAGCTGATGCGATTGCTGCCCTTGGTGAATAAATGCGTATAAACTGGAAAAAACGAATATTGTCTATGTCTGCTCTGCTGATGCTTCCTTTTTCAGGAATGACTGTATATGCAGCTGAGGAGTATACGCCCGTATATGCAGAATCTGTAGCGGATGGTATTTATAATATTGAAGTCACCTCCAGTTCTTCCATGTTCCGCATTATCGACTGTGAACTGATGGTTTCCGGCGGGAAAATGACAGCAGCTCTCACACTCAGCGGACAGGGCTATGAGAAACTCTATATGGGAACCGGGGAGGATGCACTTTCGGCACCAGATACAGCATATATCTACTTTTCTGAAAACGAGGAAGGAAAATATACCTATACGGTTCCAGTGGATGCTCTGAATGCAAAGCTTGACTGTGCTGCCTGGAGTATCCGGAAGGAGCGATGGTATGACAGAATCATTGTATTTGAGGCTGATTCGCTGCCGGATGGCGTTGTGGAGCAGAAAAGCAGTCCGGGTTTGACAGTTGCCTGCATTGCTGTTATAATAGGGACAGCGGCAGCTGCTGCAACGATCATTGTGAGAAAGCGCAGGAAATAAGAAATGGGACTTCTGCATATATATTGCGGTGACGGTAAAGGAAAAACCACTTCGGCATTGGGGCTTGCTCTGCGGGCTGCTGGTGCAGGACTCCGGGTCTGCTTTGTACAGCTGATGAAGGGCGGAGTCACCTCTGAACTGAATACGCTGAAACTGATACCGGATATTACAGTTCTGCGCTGCGACAGAAGCTATGGCTTCTACAGAAGTATGACAGACAGAGACAAGGCAGATATCACTGCCTGTCACAACAAGCTTTTGTCTGATGCATTTACCAGCGGTGCAGATATGATCATTCTGGATGAGTTTCATTCAGCTTATAGCTATGGGCTTCTTGACAGAGATTTTGCGGAGCAGCAGATTTTCAGCGGCAGAGATACCGCTGAAATCATTCTGACAGGACGTGATCCTGCTGCTGTTTTTACAGCGGAAGCGGACTATATCAGCGAAATCTGCTGCCGGAAGCATCCCTTTGAAAAGGGAATTACTGCACGAAAGGGGATAGAATTCTGAAACTGGAATATGTACTGCCGGGCGACATTGAAAGCCGCAGCTTTGAAATCATTGAAAGTGAACTGGGAGAACGGAGGATTCCCGAGAAAATCAAACCTGTTGTCATGCGTGTGATTCATACAACAGCAGATTTTGAGTATTACGAGAATCTCTGCTTTTCGGATAATGCCATAGAAACCGCTATTCATGCGCTGAAAAGCGGTGCTGTCATCGTGACAGATACCAACATGGCAAAATCCGGTATCAACAAGACTGCACTTGGCAAACTCGGCTGTGAGGTCATGTGCTTTATGGCAGACAAGGACATAGCCGAAGCTGCAAAGGAGAATGGTACGACCAGAGCAGCAGCATCTGTAGACAAGACGGCTGCGCTTGGAAGACCGGTCATTTACGTATGCGGGAATGCTCCGACGGCACTGATACGTATCTGTGAGCATGTAAAGAACGGCAGCTTTTCCCCGGTGCTTGCCATCGGCGTACCAGTAGGCTTCGTAAATGTAGAACAGTCCAAGGAAATGCTCATGGCTTCAGGGGTTCCTTATATTGCTGCCAAAGGCAGAAAAGGAGGCAGCAATGTGGCTGCTGCAATCTGCAATGCTCTGCTGTATATGGCAGGCGGCAGATAAACCGCCTGCATCGAAATCAAAACGGAGGGATAAGAATGAATGCAATTGAAAACATGATGACAAGAAGAAGCATCAGAAAGTACAGACCGGACATAGTGCCGAAGGAAATCATTGAGAAGATCGCTCAGGCAGGCACTTATGCTGCAACTGGCAGAAACCTTCAGGCACCGATTATCGTTGCTGTGACTAATCAGAAGCTGAGAAACCGCCTTTCTGCTATGAATGCAGCGATCATGGGCGTGGATTTTGATCCCTTTTACGGTGCGCCGGTGGTTCTGATCGTCCTTGCCGATAAGTCCTTTCCTACTTATCTTTATGACGGCAGTCTTGTTATGGGAAATCTGATGCTGGCTGCACATTCCTATGGAATCGGAAGCTGCTGGATCCATCGTGCAAAGGAAGAATTTGAAAGCGAGGAGGGCAGAGAGATCCTGAAGGAACTGGGCATCACCGGTGACTATGAAGGGATCGGACACTGCATTCTGGGCTATGCGGATGCAGAAGCCGTTCCTGCTGCTCCGAGAAAGACAGATTATATTTATTTTGTTGAATAAGTTCATGATCGGTAAAACACGCCTGCTGCCGGATATTCCGGAAGCAGGCGTGTTTGTCATATGCAGCCGTATTGCCTTTTTTCAGTATATGAAAATCTTGACGGATTTTATCATGCATGGTATAATATGATATAGATGTTTGCTACAATTTTATTCAGGAGGTTTCATCCATGCAAAACACAGCATCTATTTACAGAAAGCATTTTTTCACAAGAACGCTGACTGCTATAATGATGGCAGCGGCAATGCTTGTCCCGATGACAGGCTGTAATTCTGACCCGGAATCAGGCTCACAAGCAAGTTCGGCTTCAAACTCCGTTGTACTTCAGGCAGAAACAGTTGCAATCCCTCTGGCACAGCTTCAGGAAAATGATTACAAAGTTTCCGTACCGATTACAATCACCGGACACAGCGGCTTTACAGCTGTAAATTTCGGAATTCTGTTCGATGAAAGAATTGCGCCTTTAAACGGAAAAAAGTCCGGCATTCTTACAGATATCGAAGTCCTTTCCGCGGATGCACTGAACGAGGATCTGCATTTTTACTGGACCAGTCTGCTTTCCAATCCGGATACCATTACCGGGGAAACACCGGTCTGTCAGCAGGAGGGTGAATTCTGGAACGTAACATTCCAGCTGCCGGAGGATGCGGCTGCCGGTGATGTATTTGCTGTTGAAATTCCGGTAGATGGCATCGGAAGAGAAAGTGCATCCGTTGTTCAGGGCGAATCGGTAACGCCTGTCTGTATGAACGGCGAGATTCAGGTTACGGAATAATTATTTCTGGAGGAAACAAACCATGCAGAACACATTATCGATCGGCAAAAAAGGCATTCTTGCTAAGGCAATAACTGCATGCATTGCAATTGCTGCTGCTGTGCTTCTTCCGCAGATTTTCCATGGGATCGGCGTATTGTCCGGCACAGGTGCTGCTGTAGGAAGCACACTGCTTCCCATGCATATTCCCGTACTTCTGGCTGGATTTCTGGGCGGACCTCTGGCAGGCATTGCTGCCGGTGTGTTCAGTCCTATGATCAGTTCAGCCATCTCCGGCATGCCTGCTGCAGCTTTGCTGCCCTTCATGATTCTGGAACTTGGCACTTATGGTCTTGTATCCGGAATGCTCTCTAAAAGCCGGATGAATGGTTTTCTTGCGCTCATTCTGACGCAGATTGCAGGCCGCATGGTACGTGCTGCTGCTGTTCTCGGTGCGGTTTATCTGCTCGGAAACGAACAGCTGACAGGCGCATCCGCTTATGCATTTATCACTGCTGGTCTGTTCGGGATTCTGCTTCAGTGGGCAGTTATTCCAATGCTGCGCACCAGGCTGGAGGGACTGAAAAAATTTTATGACTGATCTCGAACGTGCCAGACATCTGCTTCAGGAGGGCGCATTTACCTGTGTGCTTTGTAAGGATGAGAAGGTGTATACAAGTACAGCCGCAG
>JAFURN010000068.1 GCA_017480865.1 Ruminococcus sp.
CTTCTCTCCTGCTATGTTTCAAATTCCGCATATTTTCTTTGCTTTGTACTGTAACAAGGCTTCCTTGTTACGGTTTCACTGTATGGGAAAGTATTTTTGAATGCGGAATTTGGTTTGCTCATTCGATTCAAAAGCACGTAATTTAAAAGCCAGGAGTTTCGCTCTCTGCGGAGAGCGACCAGCTTACGCAGCTGGACCGCGCAAGCTGGAGCCAGCTTGACCGCCTTTCTGCCTTCGGCAGTCCGCCCGCTAAACTACAATTCACCCCGGCAATTCAAACAAACTCAAAACCAAAAACTGCTACAGACAATCCTGTAGCAGTTTTTCTCATTTTATTCCATTAGAAGAATGCAATATCCTGTGCGATCTTGTGCAGTCTCTCATCATAAGGCTTCTTCATGGACAGTGCTTCCTGAATATCGAAGTCCACTATCTTGTTGTTCTGCATGCCAACTACACGGTTGCCGATGCCCTGTTCCAGCAACTCTACTGCATAATAGCCCATTTCACTTGCTACTACACGATCTCTTACAGTCGGAGAACCACCGCGCTGTACGTGACCCAGAACCGTCGCACGCGCCTCAATACTGGTCTTTTCCTGGATCGCTGTTGCAATCTCCTGAGAGTGACCAACATTTTCAGAAACTACGATGATGAAGTTCTGCTTGCCGTTCTTCTTGCATTCCAGCATGTCCTTTGCGATCTGATCCAGATCGTAGGGAACTTCCTTCGTGATGATCTCAATTGCACCGCATGCTACAGCAGTATTTACAGCAATAAAGCCTGCGCCTCTGCCCATAACCTCAACAACACAGCAGCGATCGTGAGACTGACAGGTATCCTGCAGCTTGTCAATCATTTCCATTGCAGTGTTCATTGCAGTATCGTAGCCAATGGTATACTCAGTACATGCAATATCGTTATCAATGGTACCCGGCAGACCAACTGTCAGAATGCCTCTTGCAGACAGGTCAGCTGCACCACGGAAGGAGCCGTCACCGCCGATAACAACAATGCCCTCCAGACCGTACTTCTCGCAGTTTGCCTTTGCGATCTGCATACCCTCTTCTGTACGGAATTCAACGCTTCTTGCTGTATACAACATGGTGCCGCCCTTATGAGTGATGTTGGAAACACTCATTTCGTCCATCTCAAAGATATCACCGTCGATCAGACCGCAATAGCCGCGGCGAATACCGTAAACCTTGATGCCCTTCTTCAGTGCTGCACGTACAACCGCACGAATCGCTGCATTCATACCCGGAGCGTCGCCGCCGCTTGTCAATATACCAATTGTCTTAATCATACCTAATCTCCTCCGATAATCTACATAATTTCAGGCGCAGACCGAAGCCCCTGCCTGAACACATAACTTTACATGATACTTTTATTATACCGCATATATTTTTTTTGTCAAGCATCTATCGAGAAATTTAACATTTATTTGTAAATGCAGAAAATCACGATATGAGTCCGAACTGCTCTTCCCGCAGCAGCTGACGGAGTTTTCCGAGGAATTCCTCAGAAAGCTCTGCACATACCCGGAATTTCGGTGCAACCATCTTTTTCAGATCCGTCAGATAAAAGCACAACGCAGTACTGCCGGGATACATCTGCGCCAAGGCTGTTATCCGCTGCATCAGCGCAAGTTCCGATGAAGCGATTTTACAGCAAAGCTTGCCGGACTGAAGCTTATGTTTCAATTCCTGTTCATCCAGAATGCTGTCGCAGAGCAAACTGACACTTTCCTCCTTGTGACTCAGTTTGCCGGTAATATAAAGCACGCTGTCCTCTGTAAGATGGCTTTTTACAGCTGCATAAAGCTGTGGAAACACCACGCAGTCCATCTCTCCTGTTGTATCCTCGCAGGTCATAAAGCACATGGTATCTCCTTTTTTCGTCAGATGGCGTTTGACGCTGCGCACGATACAGACAGCGGAAATCTGCGTACCATCGGGATAATCCTGATACTCCTCGGCAATTTCAGCAAATCCCGTGGTATGAAGCAGTATACCGGCTGCACGATACTGCCCCAATGGATGTCCTGACAAATACATACCGGCAAATTCCTTTTCCATACGAAGAAGCTCTTCCTGACGAAGTTCCTCCATCGGGGGAACAGGTGCTTCAAAAACGCCGGCATCCATATTCTCTCCGAAAAGATTCATCTGTCCATCCAGCAGTTCCTGTGCTGCATCACGCTGTGATGCAAGAATGCTCTCATAGCATCCCAGCATCTGACGTCGATTGAGACCCAGACCATCAAAAGCACCGCAGCAGATCAGACCTTCCAGGGCGCGCTTGTTGAGTTCACCGCTGCCGGTCATGCGTTTGCAGAAGTCCCGCAGCCCTGTAAAGGCGCCGTTCTTCTCACGCTCTGCAACAATTTTCTCAATCAAAGATTTTCCAAGATTGCGCACTGCAAGCAGGCAGAAGCGAATATGATCCCCGCTGCGCTGAAAGTACAATCCACTGTCATTGACGTGGGGCGGCAGAATGTGTACATTTCTCGCCTCGCAAAGATTGATATAAGACAGAAGCTTGGGACTGTCTCCGATCACACTGGTCATGAGGGCTGCCATATAATCCGGAAAATAGTGATACTTGAGATAGGCAGTCTGATACGCCAGAAACGAATATGCAGCAGCATGGGATTTATTGAACGCATAGGATGCAAAGCCAGCAATTTCGTCGAAAATACGGTTTGCAGTCTCCTCCGGAACACCCCTGGCAACTGCACCACAGCAGGTTTCCGAACCATCTCCGTAGAGAAACACCTGACGCTCCTCCTCCATTACATCCTGCTTTTTCTTTGCCATGGCACGGCGCACAAGATCGGCTCTGCCATAGGAATATCCGGCAAGCACACGGCAGATCTCCATTACTTGTTCCTGATAGACAATGCAGCCGTTTGTCACCTTCAGAATCGGCTCCAGCATGGGATGTGTATAAGAAACCTTCTCAGGATGCCGACGGCTCTCTATATACTTCGGGATAGAATCACGGGGACCCGGTCGGTACAGAGACAATACCGCAGTCAGATCCTCCATATTCTCAGGCCGCAGCTGCATCAGCACACGGCGCATGCCAGCGCTTTCAAACTGAAAAACGCCGGTGGTATCCCCTTGTGCCATCATCCGATATACACCGGCATCTGTTACGGGAATGGTGTCCACATTAAAATCGGGCGTATACTTCTGCACAGCACGGACACAGTCACGAATCACCGTCAGATTGCGCAAGCCCAGAAAATCAAACTTGAGCAATCCCAGTGCTTCCAGCGTATTCATGGTATACTGCGTAACAACTGTATCATCATTCTTTTGCAGAGGAACAAGCTCCTCAATGGGAATTGCCGATATGATGACACCTGCTGCATGGGTGGAGGTATGTCTTGGCACCCCCTCCAGACGCATTGCCATATCGATCAGCTTCTTCGCCCCGGAATCCGACTTGCACAGCTGCCGCAGATCCTCACCGTCACGAACTTCCAGCGTCTCCCGGATGGTACGTCTGGGGTCGATCATTTTTGCAATTCTGTCGCACAGCGCATAAGGAAGATTCATAGCACGTCCCACATCCCGGACAGCCCCTCTTGCCTTCATCAGGTCAAAGGTCACGATTTCCGATACACGTTCTGCGCCATACCGCTGCATAACATATTCCTTCACAGCCTGTCTTCCCTCAATGCAGAAGTCAATATCAAAATCCGGCAAGCTGACACGTTCGGGATTGAGAAACCGCTCGAACAGCAGGTGATGCGCAATGGGATCGATCTGGGTGATATCAAGACAATACGCACAGATACTGCCTGCTCCCGAGCCTCTTCCGGGACCAACAGGAATACCGCTTTTCCGTGCAAAGGATACATAATCCCAAACGATCAGGAAGTAATCCACAAATCCCATTTTGCTGATGACACGCATCTCATATTTCATACGCTCTATAGCTTCTGCAGGCGGATTTTCACCATACTTCCGGATCAGACCTTCCCGGCAGAGCGTGGCAAACAGCGCCTTGGAATCCGTTACGCCCTCCATTTCAAACTTCGGAAGATAAACCTTTCCTGTTTCAAAATGCATCTGACACCGTGCTGCTATTTTTCCTGTATTGGTAACTGCTTCCGGAACAGCCGCAAACAGCTTTGCCATCTCCTCCGTGCTTTTCAGGTAGAATTCCTCGGTTTCAAAGCCCATTCCATCAGGATCCTCCACCGTCCTGCCTGTCTGGATGCAAAGCAATACATGCTGCATGGAGGCATCCTCCCTGGTCAGATAGTGAGCATCGTTTGTAGCCGCAAGAGGAATGCCCGTTTCCCTGGACAGGCGATATAAAAGAGGAAGCACAGTACGTTCCTCTGCAACACCGTGATTCTGCACCTCTAAAAAGTAATTATCCGCTCCGAAAATACTGCGGTAATGCAGCGCAGCTTTCTTTGCCTCATCAAAGCTTCCATTCAGAAGCAGCCTTGGGATCCTGCCGGCAATACAGCCGGACAGACAGATCAGACCCGCATGATATTTTTTCAGCAGTTCCTCATCTACGCGGGGCCGATGATAAAAACCCTCCAGATGCGCAGCTGTCACCAGCCGCACAAGATTCCGGTAGCCTGTTTCATTCTCACACAACAGCACCAGATGGTCACTCTTACGGTCATGCTGATGTTCCTTATCAAAGCGTGTGCGTCTTGCTGCATAAACCTCGCAGCCGATCACCGGATGAATTCCGGCTTTTTCCGCCGCCTGAGCAAACGCAACTGCTGCATAGAGATTCCCATGATCTGTAACTGCTACCGCAGTCTGTCCGAGTTCCTTGACACGCTGTACCAGTTCTTCAATGCGGCATGCACCATCCAGCAGACTGTATACACTATGTACATGCAGATGGGCAAATGCATCACGGGATATCTGCTTTACATCCATTTTCTCTCAACTCCTTTGCAATGGCAGCGATCTTCTGAAAACGATGATTCACTCCCGAACGTCCGATGGGAACCGTCAGCAGTTCTCCGATCTCCTTCAGACTCAGTTCCGGGTTTTCCAGCCTCAGCTTTGCCACCTCCTGAATCTCCGGGGATAGATTTTCCAATTCATTATATTTTTCCAGCAGCAGGATATCTTCCGTCTGCTTCATAGCAGCATTGACCACCTTGTTGATGTTCGCCTCATCACAGTTCCGCAGGCGGTTCGCCTTGTTCCGCATGTCCTTGCGGATCTTGATATTCATCAGATCGATGGTACACTGCTGAGCACCCATAAAGGTCAGGGTATCCTCAATGCATTCGCTGTCCTTGAGATACAGCACAAAGGACTTCTTCCGTTGTATGATGCGGCCCTCCACACCAAAAGAACAAAGGAATGTATGCAGATCCCTGCATAAATGCTCTGTAGGCGTAACAAATTCCAGATGATATTCCTTGTTCGGATCTGCTGCACTGCCGCAGATGAAAAAAACACCCGCAAGAAAGGCATTCAGGCTATTATTGACTAGCCGGGACAGATTGATCTCCCGTTTATCCGGATCTGCCTGATATGCCTTCCGTATTTCCGAAAGCTGCGCTTCATCTGTAACAGTAAAGCTATAGAGTCCTCCCTCTGTCTTTTCATCCGATTCGGGTAAGAACCCGAACACCGAACGGAACAGTTCCGGCACCAGAGAAGCTACCTCACGACTTTCACTCTGAATACAGATCTGCTTTTCCGTAAATACCCTGCTGTAAAGCAGAATGCCGTACAGACAGGCAAACTGCTTGTCACGATCATTGATCGTCCTGCGCATCTCTCTGCGCACGTCACCCGAAAACGACATAAAATTCCTCCTCTCTATAAGGCAATACTGCATAAAGGCTGTGCATCTGATGCAGTATCATATCTTTGGCTATATAAAACAAAAACGCAGTACATACTTTGTGCAGTGTTTCCTTATATAAATCAGCCGTCCCTTCCGCAGAACAGGACGGCTGTATCATTTTTTTAAATCATTCATCCTTACGGACGGTCTTTTTCAATATCACGGTGCTGCTTGATGACACGCATGCCCTTTGCAGTAAGATGATCACCAATACGCTCCGCAAAGGTAATAGAACGGTGCTTTCCGCCGGTACAGCCAAAGGAAATCACCAGCCGGCTCTTGCCCTCATGAATATACAGCGGAATCAGAAAATCCAGCAGATCTGTAAGCTTCTGCATCAGCTGCTGCGACTGTTCAAAGGACATGACATAATCCTGTACGCATGCCTCACAGCCTGTATGAGAACGCAGTTCCTTGACATAATACGGATTGGGCAGACAACGCACGTCAAATACCAGATCCGACTCTGTAGAAACACCATACTTGAAGCCGAAGGATGTCACCTTGATCGACATGGAATCTGTCTTATTCTCAAGGAAAATCTCCCGGATCTGTTCCTTCAGCTGGGATGCTGACTGATAGGATGTCTCAATATAATAATCTGCAATTCCTTTTATCTGCACAAGCTGTTCCCGTTCAAAGGCAATCGCCTGATGAAGATTGCCGCTGAACTTTTCATCCAGCGGATGCTTGCGGCGTGTTTCCTTATAGCGCTTTACCAGCACCTCATCCTCTGCGTCAATATACAGAATTTTTACATCCAGATCCTGCTGACGCTCCAATCGATGCAGGCAGCGGTATGCATTGGCAAACATCTCACCGGAACGCAGATCTGCTGCAATGGCAATCCGTTCCAGACGGTTTTCAGATTCCCTGCAAATTTCAATAAAGCGTCCCATAAGCTGCGGCGGAAGATTATCAATGCAATAATACCCGATATCCTCCAGCACATCCATGGCAGAGGATTTTCCCGAACCGGACATTCCGGTTACAACAACAACCTGCATTTCCGTCACCTCTTTCCCTTTTATCGAAGCACGACCGGCTCCAGTTCCAGCTGATAGCCTGTTTTCTCACGCACGGTTTCTATGACATAATCGCACAGCTCCAGTACATCCTTACAAGTTGCCTTGCCGGTATTCACCACAAAGCCTGCATGCTTCACACTGACCTGCGCATCGCCTACGCTCGCACCCTTCAGACCGCACTGATCGATCAGGAGAGACGCATAGCTTCCCACAGGACGCTTGAAGGTACTTCCCGCACTGGGCAGTTCCAGCGGCTGCTTGGCTCTGCGCTGGCTGAGATATCCCTCCATCTCAGTACGGATGGTGTCATATGTTCCCTTGCAAAGCTGTAATGTCACACCGGTGATGATCCGCTTGGTTCCGCTGAACACACTATGCCGGTAGGAGAGCTCCATATCCTCCTTAGCCATATTTTTCAGTGTACCATCTTCATCAAGATACTCTGCACTGACAACTATATCCGCCATCTCGCCGCCGTATGCACCGGCATTCATATACAGCGCACCGCCAATAGTTCCGGGAATGCCTGCTAAACATTCCATACCGCTGAGAGATTCCTCCAGAACGGTTCTTGCAACGCCCATAAGAAGTGCACCTGCCTCGCAATATACGGTACAGTCCTCTCTGATCTCTATACGTGCCATGCGTTTTCCCACCAGAAAAACTACGCCGTCGTAGCCTTCATCAGATACCAGCATATTGCTGCCATTTCCCAGCACCGTCCAGCGGATTCCATTTTCATTACAAAAGCTTACCAGTGCCTGAAGCGCCTCGCTGCTGCCGATGTCCACCAGCGCCTGACAGCTTCCGCCGATACGGAAGGTCGTATGCTTGCGCAATGGCTCACTGCGCAGAAACGGACAGTCATACTGCCGGCATAAGCATTCCAGCTGATCTATTTGTTCCATGACCTGTTCTCCTATATCATCAGTCTATTGATTAAAATGCGTCGTAATCCTTGATTACTTCCTTGCTCTCCATATCCAGACCCAGATGCTCCAGCAGTTCATTGGCTGCGTTATAGCCCATCTTTTTCTGACGGTTATTCATCGCCGCAACCTCAAGAATAACAGCAAGATTTCTGCCGGGACGTACCGGAATGGTCAGAGACGGTACCTTTACACCAAGCAGGGATACAAACTGGGTGTCCACACCCATACGGTCATAAATCTTCTCAGGATTCCACTGTTCCATTTCGACGATCAACTCGATGTTTTCACGATTCTTGACCGCACCGATACCGAACAGACGGCGGGCATTGATAATGCCGATACCGCGGAGCTCCAGGAAGTGGCGGATGTTATCCGGCGAGCTTCCTACCAGTGTATCGTTGGAAACCTTGCGGATCTCGACCGCATCGTCTGCAACGAGACGATGGCCTCTCTTTACCAGTTCGATCGCAGTTTCGCTCTTTCCGACACCGCTTTCACCGGTAATGAAAACGCCTTCACCGTAAATCTCAATGAGTACACCATGACGCGTAATGCGGGGTGCCAGATTTACATTCAGGAATGCGATCAGACCGGAAATGAAGTTGGAGGTACTCTCCTTACTGCGCAGCAGAGGAACCTCATACTTACGTGCCAGATCCAGCATTTCCTCAAAATACGGCAGTTCTCTGGAGATGACCAGTGCCGGGATCCTCTGGGAGATCAGTGCTTCCAGACGCTGCTGTCTGGTTGCCTCATCAATGGTAGAAAGATACGCAAATTCCATTTTACCGATAATCTGGATGCGCTCCGGATTGAAATACTCATAGAAGCCCATAAGCTGAAGTCCCGGACGGGTAACATCCGTCTCATCAATCAGGATTTCCGCTGCATCTCTCGGCATATGAATGGTTTCCAGCTTGAATTCATCAATAATCTTATCAAGACCTACTGTAAATTTATGTGCCATAACATTCCCTCTTTTCTTATTACGTCCTGTTGGGATTTCTGCTCCATCAATAGTTGATCACACGGTGTCCGCTGCCTGTACCGTCAGAATAGCCCAGAGATACTGACAGATCGCCGCTGTTGGACTGCGCCCAGCTTGCCGCATAGGATGCCTCCGAAGAGCTTGTATTCAGAAGCGCATAGGATACATCCAGTTCCGTCGGCTGATATACCAGTTCCCAACCGTTCATTGCATAGTATGCATTCAGATCCAGTACGATATCCGTTGTATCCGGAACTGCTGCACTCAGGGTATTAGCAAGCTCTACCATATGATCCGGATTCTTTGCATAGACATCCGGATTCAGGTACTTTTCATCCGCCGGACGGAAATCCGGATAAGTAAAGCCGCTGCACAGAATTGCAGAGAAGCCGCCGGAGGACAGTTCCTGCACCAGAGCCTCCAGGTAAGCAGTTGCTGTACTGCTTGCCGGATCCATCCAAGGCTTGCCGCCCTGATCTGCATAGTTATCCAGCCACTGATCGCCGGTCATCACACCGTCCTTTTCGACCATATAGCTTGCGGTACGATAGGAATATACGCTGGGATACAGATTGTCATCCAGCAGACTGCATGACGCATAAGCGTACAGACCGTATTCCCGGATGATCGATGCAATTTCAACAGCGGTCATGCTGCCCTGGCAGACAACGCCTGCTGCATCGCCTGCTGCGGCAGATGAGAAGTTCAGCGCACCGCCGGAAAGCTTCATGGGGATAACCACTGCGCCTGCATCCGGGTACTTTGTCTTTACCTCATCCAGCATCGCCTTCAGGGAGGCTGCATCTGTTACGGAGTTTTCCGGAAGACGCACTGCGCACTGCACAGTACGGTATACATTGGCAACCGGTGTGGGCGCATCGGGATTAGCCGCACCGCTGCTGCCGGTATTGCCTTCGCTGCCGTTGCCGGATGCACCGGTATTGCCGGATGTGCCTTCACTGCTGCCCCCGCCGCTGCTCTCGCCGCCGGTACTGCTGCTGCTGCCCTCTTCCTCAGAGGTTTCCGCATTGTTTCCACTGCTCTCTTCCGTTTCTGTATGGTTTTCTTCTTCATCACCTGCTGCGGTAGTTACTGTAGTTGTCAAAGCGGCATCTCCGCCGTTGATCACAACAACATTCGTTCCTTCCGTAGTAGTCGTACTTTCCTCTGCATTTTCATCCGGAGCAGTGGTACCATCCGGAGCAGTGGTACCATCCGCACCGCTGCTTTCGTCGCCTGAGGCTTCCGAAATGTCACCGTTTGCTACAATGTTATCGCCATTGTGTACGATCGGCTTTGCAATCGAATAGCCAAAATAGCAGATCGCACCGGCAGCTGCAATGGTCACGATCGTCGGAACCACCGAACGGGAGGATGAAAATCCTGTCTTTCTCTTCTGCTTGGGACGATAAACTGTAGGTTTTCTTTTATTATTCATCTTGATACTCCATTCTATTCAGCATACAACTGCGTTATACAGAAGCTGCATCCTTCAGTGTCTGCACCCCTGCGGAAATACCCGGCTGCTTGAAGAGATAGCTTCCCACAACCAGCAGATCCGCCCCTGCGGATACAGCAGCATGGACGGTTTTGTCATTGATACCGCCGTCCACCTCGATCCGCAGATCCAGCTGCTTTTCCTCTGCATAAGCACGCAATGCTTTTACCTTATCCAGCATCTCCCACATAAACGACTGCCCTCCGAAGCCCGGCTCAACCGTCATGACCAGAACCACGTCTACAAGTTCCATAAAGGGCAGAACCGCTTCATAAGGTGTACCGGGCTTGATGACAACACCAGCCTGCGCACCGCCCGCCTTAATAGCACGAATCGTTTCGTAGGGATCGCTTTCGCTTTCCAAATGAAAGGTGATCAGATCAGCACCTGCTGCAAGAAACTGCGGAATATACCGCAGAGGGTCGATAATCATCAGATGCACATCCAGGAACAGATCCGTACTCCGATGCACCGCCTCCAGAATCGGCAGTCCGAAGGAAATGTTCGGCACAAATACACCGTCCATCACATCAAAATGCAGCATGTCCACGCCGCCGCACTCCAGTTCCTTTGCCATAGCCGCAAGATTTGCCATATCCGCACTCAGTACCGATGCCGAAATCATCATCTGTTTCACCTTTATTCCTCCATCCTATATCTTATGTACTTCTCAGCTGTACGCTGAGCCTATACACCTTTATTATATAATAATTCCCCTCTCACGTCAATAACCTTTTCCCAATTTTCATCTTTTTTTGCTTTTTTTCGGCAGATGCAGCGTCCGGAAAAACAAAACGGCCCGACATCTGCTGCTCACAGATTTCAAGCCGTCCTGTTATTTATTTTCTGCATGCTGACCGATACCTTTGTTTCACAATGCTTCCTTATACGATCGATCATATTTTATGATATCATCCGGAGAACAATCCAGAACATAGCAAATACGTGCCAGCACGTCCAGATCCAGCTTTTCCACATGGTTATTATACCATTTATCAATTACTTCAAAGCGCGTATTTGCAGCTTTCGCCAAGTAGTTTCTGGTTATATTTCTTGCTTCGATCAGTTCCTTCAGGCAAATATCAATTTTTCCGTATTCTTTTATTGTTATGATAGAGTTTGAATGATTCACGCTGACCACCTCTTTTACTTTATTCTATTATGAAAGTTACATCTTGACAATACTCGTATAAAATGTTACTATATAAATAGAAACTACATAGGAGGTAATCACAATGAAATCCGTCTGTTTTACCAGGCAAGGCACTGCTGCAGCATCCAATTTGCAGCAGTACCTTTTTTACGCTGATAACGAATTACAACCCATCCGCTTTGTACGCCCCAGAAAAAAATCCGGTTTTTTTCTGTAAACCACTGGACAGACTGCACAAAAAAAGGTATAATATATAAGGTAAGGCGGAATCGTCTGCCAAATGAGGAAAACCAAGGAGGATACTTATGACCGAAAAGGAAATCAAAGACCAGATCTGCGACATATGTCACAAAATGTGGCAGCTGGGATGGGTTGCCGCCAATGACGGCAATGTCTCTGTAAAGCTGGAGGACGGCACGTTTCTGGCAACCCCCACAGGTATGAGCAAGTGCTTTATTACCCCGGACAAGCTTGTGAAGATCAATGAAAAGGGTGAGGTGCTGGAAGGCGCACCGGGACTGCGACCGTCCTCGGAAATCAAAATGCACCTGTGCTGCTATGCAGAACGTGACGATGTCGGTGCGGTTCTGCATGCACATCCGCCGACTGCAACCGGCTTTGCCGTTGCAAACAAGGCGCTGGATGAATATACCATGATCGAATCCGTGATTGCAATCGGATCTGTTCCGGTTACACCCTACGGCACACCTTCTACAGAAGAAGTACCGGATGCCATTCGTCCGTATCTGCCGTATCACGATGTTATGCTGCTTCAGAATCACGGCGCACTGACAGTAGGCGCTGATCTGATCACTGCATACTACCGTATGGAAACCCTGGAGATGTTTGCAAAGATCACTCTGACAGCACATCTGCTGGGCGGTTCTCAGGAGATTCCCCGTGACCAGATCGACCGTCTGTGCGGCATGCGTCCCAAGTACGGCGTAACCGGCAAGCACCCGGGCTATAAGAAATACAACAAGGAATAATCCACATTCAACAGAAAGATATACAACAAAGGAGGCGGCAGACTATGCTGAAGCATATTCCGAGCATTCTTTCACCGGAACTGCTCAAGATTCTCATGGAAATGGGACACGGCGACGAAATCGTCATTGCAGACGGGAATTTCCCCGGCGCTGCCATTGCACAGCGTCTGGTCCGGCTGGACGGTCATGGCGTACCGGAGATTCTGGAAGCGATCATGAAATTCTTCCCGCTGGATTCCTATACGGAAAAGCCGGTGGCACTGATGGGCGTAGTTCCCGGCGATCCGGTGGTCCCGACCATCTGGGATACATACAAGGAGATCATCTCTGCACAGGAGCCGGAACGCTGTAAAATTGAATTCGTAGAGCGTTTCGATTTCTACGAACGTGCGAAAAAGGCATACGCAGTTGTGGCGACCGGTGAAACTGCCATTTATGCCAATATCATCCTGAAAAAAGGGGTTGTTCTTCCGGAGGATGAGGCATGATGCGCCATGTACTTGCCTTCGATTTCGGAGGCTCCTCCGGCCGTGCTGTACTGGCACACTTTGACGGCACAAAAATTCAGCTGGAGGAAATCCATCGCTTTGACAATGAACCGGTTATGGTGCAGGGACATCTCTACTGGGATGTGCTGCGCCTGTTCCATGAACTGAAAACCGGTCTTGTCCGTGCCAAGCATATCTGCGAGGTGGAATACATCGGCATCGACACATGGGGCGTTGACTATGGTCTGATCGATGAATCCGGTGCACTCATGGGAAATCCCTTCCACTATCGTGATACAAAAAACAATGGCTACGCAGCAAAGTCTGCATCTGTCATGGATGCCGAAAAGCTCTATGCAGAAACCGGCACACAGATCATGGATATCAACACGCTGTTCCAGCTGCTGTCTGTTTCTGATATCCAGCCCCTGTCGCTGGATATGGCAGATCTCCTGCTTCCCATGCCGGATCTGCTTGCCTATTTCCTGACAAATGTGAAAACCTGCGAGCGTTCCATTGCAAGCACCACTTCCCTCATGAATGTAAAAACCGGCAAGTGGTCGGATGCTGTTCTGAAGGCTTTTAAAATCCCCAAAAACGTTCTGCCTTCTATTGTAGAAAGCGGCACCATAAAGGGAACACTTTCGCCTTCTATATGCGAAGAACTGGAGCTGCCGCCCATTCCTGTTGCAGCCGTATGCGGACACGATACCCAGTGCGCTGCCTTTGCTGTACCGTCTCAGCCGGAAAAGGACGTCATCTTTATCAGCTGCGGTACCTGGTCGCTGTTCGGTACAGAACTGGATGCACCGGTGCTCAGTCGGGAATCCGCAAGGCTGGGGCTTTCCAACGAAGTGGGCTATGACGGAAAAATCACCTATCTCAAAAACATCATCGGTCTCTGGCTGATTCAGGAAACACGCCGTTATCTTCACAGCTGCGAGCAGAGTTATTCCTATGCAGAACTGGAGGAACTGGCACTGAATGCAGAGCCGCTGCAATATTTTATTGACCCGGATGATCCTGTCTTTACACCGCCCGGCAACATTCCCCAGCGTGTAAAGGATTACTGCGTCCGCACCGGTCAGGGCTGTCCCGGTTCTCTGGGAGCTGTTGTGCGCTGTATTTATGAGAGCCTCGCTCTGAAATACCGCATGGCACTGGAGGAGATCCGCACCTGTACCGGCAAGGACTTCTCTGCGATTCATATGGTGGGCGGCGGCACAAAGGACCGTCTTCTCTGCCAGATGACTGCAAATGTCTGCGGTCTTCCTGTTCTGGCAGGACCAAAGGAAGCAACGGTTTACGGCAATGCCGCAATGCAGCTGATGGCAATCGGCGCCATTGTCAGCCGTGACTATGCAAAAAATGTAATTGCTGCATCGGAGCCGGTCATGCGTTATTCGCCCCGTGAAGACTGGTTCGATGCCTATACAAGATTCAAAGCTGTTATCAGCAGCAATTCTACAGAAAGTGAGTGAATGAAAATGAATTATCCCAAGATTGGTATTCGTCCCGTTATTGACGGACGTCAGTTCGGCGTTCGTGAGAGTCTGGAAGATCAGACCATGAATATGGCAAGAACTGCCAAGAAGCTCATTGAAGAGAATGTATTCTATCCGGATGGTACCCCGGCACAGTGCGTCATTGCACCGTCCACCATCGGCGGCGGCGCTGAGGCTTACGCAGCAGAAACCTTCTTCCAGACACAGAATGTAGTTGCAACGCTGTCTGTTACGCCCTGCTGGTGCTACGGCAGCGAGACTATGGACCTCAACCCCACCACCCTCAAGGCTGTATGGGGCTTCAACGGCACAGAGCGTCCCGGCGCAGTATATCTGGCAGCTTGTATGGCTGCTCATGCACAGAAGGGACTGCCGGCATTCTCCATTTATGGTCACGATGTACAGGATATGGGAGATACTACCGTTCCCGAGGATGTAAAAGAAAAGATCCTCCGCTTTGCAAAATGTGCCGTTGCAGTCGGCATGATGCGCAACAAGGCATATGTAAACCTGGGCGGCGTTTCCATGGGTATTGCCGGTTCCTACTGCAACAGTGATTTCTTCCAGAATTATCTGGGCATTCGTGCAGAATTCGTTGACCTGGTTGAGATCCTGCGCCGTATGAAGCTGGAGATCTACGACAAGTCAGAATATGAAAAGGCGCTTGCCTGGGTCAAGGAAAACTGCAAGCTGGGCTTTGACGTAAACGAAGAAACTCCCATTGACAAGGAGATCGATCCCTTCGGCATCAAGATCCCCCGTACTCCTGAGGAAAAGGACAAGGAGTGGGAATTCATCGTCAAGTTCACACTGATCGTACAGGATATCTTCTTCGGCAATCCGAAGCTGCGTGAAATGGGCTGGAAGGAAGAGTCGAACGGCAGAAATGCCATCCTCGGCGGCTTCCAGGGTCAGAGAATGTGGACCGACTGGCTCCCCAACGGCGACTTTACCGAAGCGATCCTCAATTCCAGCTTTGACTGGAACGGCAAGAAGGAGCCTACCATTCTGGCAACCGAAAACGATGGTCTGAACGGTACTGCAATGCTCTTCGGCAAGCTGCTGACCGGCAGTGCATCCGTATTTGCAGATGTCCGTACATACTGGAGCCCTGAAGCAGTGGAACGTGTAACCGGTCACAAGCCCACCGGCAAGGCTGAGGGCGGCTTTATCCACCTGATCAACAGCGGTGCTGCTGCTCTTGACGGCACAGGCGCATGCAAGGATGACGAAGGCAACAATGTCATCAAGAAGTGGTGGGATGTTACCGATGCAGATATCCAGGCTATGCTGGATGTAACTGACTGGTGCCCGGCAAACCTCGGCTACTTCCGCGGCGGCGGCTTCTCCTCTCATTTCCGTACCCGTGCAGAAATGCCGGTAACTATGATTCGTCTGAACATCCTCAACGGTTCACAGCCTGTTCTTCAGATCGCAGAGGGTTATACCGTTGATCTGCCGGATGAGATCCACACACCGCTTGACCTGCGTACTGATAAGGCATGGCCTACCACCTGGTTTGTACCGAACACTACAGGGGAAGGCGCATTCCGTGATGTATACAGTGTAATGGCAAACTGGGGCGCAAACCACGGCTGTCTGGCATATGGTCACGTAGGAGCAGATCTGATCACTCTGGCAAGCATGCTGCGCATTCCGGTATCCATGCACAACGTTCCGGAGGAAAAGATCTATCGTCCGCATACATGGTCTGCATTCGGCACAAAGGATCTGGAGTCTGCTGACTATCGTGCCTGCGAGGCTTACGGTCCGCTTTACAAGTAAACCGCTCGTTCTGATTCTATAACCAGGCAAAGGGAACTGACGCACATTTCGTGCAGCAGTTCCCTTTTTTCATTTTGGTTCTGTTTGAAAAAGTCAGGGGTAAAAATTGTAGTTTATCGCACCATTGAAACCATATGCGATTGATGCGGGCGACCAATGGTCGCCCCTACAAATCGTCCTGATCACGTGAAAATGTAGGCGCTGTCCCCTACAATTTCACCGATTTTACGAACTTTGTACGCAAGGACTTATCACGC